>JAPJMP010000008.1 GCA_026461645.1 Burkholderiales bacterium | reverse complement strand
ATTATACAATTTACACAAAATAAGAAAAAGTTTTATTATTTATTGTATCGGCTCGTGGTAAAATACGACTTATTTTATTTATTCTTATACATGGAGTTAGTTATTAATTCAGCTGATAAAAAGATGATTATTGCTTCAACCATCGGTAGTGGGTTTGAACTTTTTGATTTTTTAAGCTTTGTCTTTTTGTCATCTATTATTGCTAAAATATTTTTTCCGCCACATATGCAATCTTTTGCCATTTTTTTTACTTATCTTACTATTACTATTAGTTATTTATTTAGACCTATTGGTGGCTTAATTTTAGCTCATATTGGTGATAAATATGGCCGCAAATTTAGTTTTACCTTCTCAATTTTATTAATGTCAATTCCATCTTTTGTAATTAGTATTTTACCAACTTTTGCAACTATTGGCTATTTAGCCACAGCTTTAATAATAATAGCTCGAATATTTCAAGGGTTTTCTTTGGGCGGGGAAGTGCCTGGTTCTGTTACTTACATTGCAGAAAAGTTTAGAAACAAAAATTATTACTTTTATTGTGCTTGGTTAACTTTTGGCGCTAATTTTGGTTTAGCCATTGGTTCGCAATTTATTCATTTTCTCAATGAAAATACAACACCTGCATTTATGTTATCTATTGGGTGGAGAATTCCTTTTTTAATTGGCGGCTTATTAACTATTATTGGTTTCTATATTCGCTACCATCTATCTGAAACCAATGAATTTAAAGAACTGCAAAATAATAAAAAAATTAGTAATATACCCCTAATAACCTTGCTTAAAGAATATAAAACACAAATTTTTTGTGCCTTTTTCTTATGTTTTGTTGTGTCCTTAAACACATCAATATTTCATATTTTTTTACCCAATTTACTCACTAGTTATTATAAATTAAGTATTAATAATACTACCAACATGAGTGTTATAGGCGCCCTGGTTATGGCTGTATTTTCTTTAATGTTTGCCTTTATTGTTAGATTTATGATTGTTATTAGCGTTTTGCGCATAAGTCTTTGTGGGTTAATTTTTGTGTTGCTAATTACCTATTTAAACATCAATCAAATTAATGGTTCTTTACAATATAACTTATTTAGTTTATATTTTATTGTGATTATAATTTCAATTACCCTTGCTGGAGTAAACGGTCTTTTCTTTGGAATATTAGCTTCCTTATTTCCCACCAAAGTTAGATATACTGGTATATCTTTCTCATATAATTTGGCTTATATTATTGGTGCTGGGCTAACGCCATTGTGGACAAGCTTAATTATTGAAAAAACGAACAGTTATAACAGCATTATAGCCGTGTGTTTATTTGTTGCTGTACTAACTTTATTGAGCACAATACAATTAAATAAATTATTGCAAAAAACAAACGAGTTAGTTCAACATTAACTAAAATAAAGACAAGCATCCATGCTCTGGATCCACCACATTTGCTCTAAAATTTTTAAAAATTTCTCTGCCTAATCCCTTGTTATTTCCTGAAAGATCAGCAGTAACTAAAGTTCTTTGCTCTAATTGCTGTTCACTAATTAGTATATTTAATATACCGTTTTCTAGATCAAGTTCAAGCATATCGCCATTGTGAATCTTTGCAATATTACCTCCACAAACAGCTTCTGGATATAAATGAATCGCATGTGGAACTTTACCTGAGGCACCAGACATACGTCCATCAGTTACCAAAGCCACTTTATACCCGCTATCTTGTAAAGAAACCAAAATTGGAGTTAACCCATGCAATTCAGGCATACCATTTGCTCTTGCACCTTGATAAATTAACACTACTACACAGTCACAATTAAGCTGCCCTTGATTATAAGCAGTAATTACTGCATCTTGTGTCATAAATACTTTTGCTGGAGCTTTAACATAACGGTGTTTAGGATTAATTGCCGATACTTTAGTAATAGCTCTACCTAAATTTCCTTTCACTAGTTTTACTCCACCTTCTACGGCAAATGGTGTTGCCACTGGTTTGATAATTTCAGAATCAATATTCGTTGCCGAGTGCCACACTAAACTATTATTAACTAATTGTGGATTTTGAATATAGGCACTCAAACCATCACCGACAACAGTTTTGACATCATTGTGTAATAAACCATTATTCAATAACTCACCAATTATATATGCCATTCCCCCTGCGTTATGAAATTGATTAATATCCGCATCCCCATTAGGATAAACTTTAGCTAACAATGGGATAATTTTAGATAAATCAGCAAAATCGGTCCAATCTAGAATTATTCCACAAGCTTTTGCTATAGCTGGAATATGAATAGTGTGATTAGTTGAACCTCCAGTAGCTAATAACCCAATCATGGCATTAACCAAAGATTTTTCAGTTACAATCTCGCATAAAGGGGTGAATTTATTGGCATGTGTTATTGCTACAACTTGTTTAGCAGCGTAATTAGTCAATGCCATGCGTAATGGAGTATTAGGCGACACAAAAGCACTTCCTGGAATATGCAGCCCCATTATTTCCATTAACATCTGATTACTATTTGCGGTACCGTAAAAAGTACAGGTTCCAGGAGCATGATAAGATTGTGCTTCTGACTCTAATAATTGACTACTGTTAACTTTACCTTCAGCGTATAATTTTCTAATTTCAGCTTTAGCTTTATTGGGAATTCCACTAGGCATTGGCCCAGATGGAATAAAAATTGTAGGTAAATAACCAAAATTTAGCGCACCTATTAATAATCCAGGTACTATTTTGTCACAAATTCCAAGACACACAATTCCATCAAAAACATTATGACTTAAACTAATTGCGGTTGACATTGCTATCACATCCCGTGAAAACAATGATAATTCCATTCCCGTTTGCCCCTGTGTAATTCCATCACACATAGCAGGAACACCACCAGCAACTTGCGCTGTAGCGCCAACGTCTAGAATTGCTTGCTTAATTAACTCTGGATAGCGATAATATGGTTGATGCGCCGATAGCATATCATTGTAAGCTGTAACAATTCCAATATTAGGTGCCTCTTGTTGTTTTAGCATTATTTTAGTTTTAGTATCTTCAGCCGCCATTGCATGAGCTAAATTAGTACAAGCCAACTGCTGGCGCTTAACTCTAACGCCATATTGTTGTTGCATTTGCGTTAAATAATCATTACGCGTACTATAACTTCGTTCAATAATTCTTTGCGTTACTTGAGCAATAGTTGAATTTAACTGTTTCATTTTTACTCCTTTTTTCGGTGCTTTACATATAAGAACCACCATTTACATGAATTGTTGTTCCTGTAATATAAGAAGCATCGTCACTTATTAAGAATTTAACACTTGCAGCTATATCTTCAGCACTACCAAAACGATTTAACGGAATAGTTTTTATAAAATCTTGTTTAACTTGCTCTGGTAAAGCATCTGTCATATCAGTATGAATAAAACCTGGTGCAACACAATTAACCGTTATATTTCTACTGCCTAATTCGCGCGCTAAAGATTTTGAAAAAGCCACCATTGCAGCCTTAGAACTGGAATAATTTACTTGCCCTGGATTACCAGTAAAACCAACTACGGACGAAATATTAACAATCCTTCCATAGCGCGCTTTAGTCATGTTACGAATAACCGCTTTAGATAATAAAAACACGGCTTTCATATTAGTATCCATAACCGCATCCCAATCAGCTTCGGACATTCGCAAAAATAATCCATCTTTAGTAATACCTGCATTATTAATTAAAACTAAAATATCACCTGAACGCTTAACTATTTCATTAATTGTACTTTCAATACTCTCTTTTTGCATCACATTTAGCACTAAACCATAACCACCATAGGGCAATAAAAATTCGCTAATGCTTTTAGCTCCAGCTTCAGATGTTGCCGTACCAACTACAATGTACCCGGCTTTAGCCAAACTAATTGCTATCGCTTTTCCGATTCCACGAGTTGCTCCAGTTACCAGTGCGACTTTTTTATCATTTGTTTCAGTCATGTATTACTCCTTTTATATTACTAATTCTTTTATCATGGCAATATTATCATATGCATTTAAATTACCACTCACAATTGTTTCATTTATTCTTTTATTTAATCCACTTAAAACTTTACCTTGCCCAAATTCTACGATTTTTACTATGTTATTACTTACAATTTTATTAATTGTTTGTGTCCATAATACTGGACTATATAATTGTTTAACTAATGCCTCTTTTATTAAATCAACATTATCATACGACTCTACATTAAAGTTGTGAATAACTTTAATTTGCGGAGAATTAAATGTGACCTTAGCTAATGCTTCATGCAATTTTTCACTTGCTGGTTTTAATAATAAACAATGCGATGGCACTGACATTGGCAATACAACTAATTTTCTGGCACCATTAGCTTTTAGCTGTTCCATGGCTACAGCAACACTATCTTTACCTCCAGCAATTACAACTTGCCCTGGTGAATTAAAATTAACCGCAGCAACTACACCATTAGTGTGCTGTGCTACTTGATTACATATATTTACAATTATTTCATCATCTAACCCAATTACAGCTACCATGCTACCTTCACCTGGTTTAACTGCTTGTTGCATTAATGAAGCTCTAATTTTTACTAATTTAAGTGCATCTTTAAAAGTTACTACTCCACTTGCAACTAATGCCGACCATTCCCCTAAACTATGCCCGGCAACTATATCTGGCTTAATTCCACCATTATGCAGCCAACTATTATAAATAGCTACACCGGCTGTCAATAGTAATGGTTGCGTATTAATTGTTGAATTTATATTATCTGCTGTTGCTTCTTGTAACATAGCTAAAAAGTCAACCTGCAACACTTCTTTTGCGATTTGAAATGTTTCTTGAACAACTTCGCACTCTAAAAAGCCATCCATCATTTTTAAACTTTGAGATCCTTGCCCAGGAAATACAACTGCAAAACTCATAGCAATCCTTGAAAAATATTTAATTTAAAACTTTTCTAACCAAATTTATTATTTAAATCATGACTATATTCTACCATATTTAAAATTATGCATATTTTCTTGCGCTTTTTGATTCTCTATAACTCTAAATTTAATATTAATATCTCACCTTACGCAAAATTAACGAGTTTGGTATAATATCACTATAAGATGTATTGAGATTATTGACTATGAATCATGAAAAGATTTTAGATATTTACACAGATTATTTATTATGCTCATATGGGTTATCAACAGCAACT
>JAPJMP010000091.1 GCA_026461645.1 Burkholderiales bacterium | reverse complement strand
GGGCACCTTCTAAGCAATAAAAAAAAAGAACATATTATAAAATTGGAACATTAGCATAATTTTAAATTTAAGAATGCAGTGTTAGTGTTATAATATTAATAAACTTGTGCTACAAAGGTTAAAGAATGCATAGCGGTAATCAAATGTTATTTGAGTTATTAAAAACCATCCATATAATTGCAATGGTTGCATGGTTTGCTGGTTTGTTTTATTTGCCGCGATTATTTGTTTATCACTCATTAACCACAAATCAAATAACACAAAACCAATTTAAAATTATGGAGCATAAACTATTTTGGTATATTATGACCCCTAGTGCAATTGTTACAATTATTATGGGGGAGTTATTAGCGCATATGTTTGATATTTCAGGTTTATGGTTACATTTAAAAGTATTTTTTGTTATTACGTTAATTATATACCATGTTTATTGTTTTAAACTTATGGATGATTTTGCAAAAGATTGTAATCAGAAATCACATCGCTGGTTTAGAGTTTTTAATGAATATCCAACCGTAGTCCTTATAATATGTGTAGGTTTAGTAATTTTTAAACCATTTTAGAGTTAATAGAAATGAATAATAATGAAATTTTAATTGTTGGAGCTACTCCAACTGGACTTAGTTTAGCCTTAGCGCTGCATCACCATGGAGTCAATTGCCGAATTATTGATGGTAATTCTGGCCCAGCAAATACTTCCAAGGCCATCTTTGTAAATGCCAGAACTCTTGAAGTATGTGATGCTATGGGTTTTGTTGAACCGATGGTGGCATTAGGGCAGCAAATAAAAGAAATTAAATTATATAGTGAGGATAAGCTTCTAAATCATGCTGACTTTAGTGGAATTGAAAGTAAATTCAATTTTTTATTAACTTTGCCGCAAGCTCAAATTGAACAATTATTACTTGATCAATTACACCAAAAAAATATTGTTGTGGAGTGGAATACTTCAGTACAAAGTATTCAGGATGTTGAAGATAAAGTAAATTTAGTATGTACTCAGCAAGGTAAGTCTCAGCAAATAACAGCGAAATGGGTTGTTGGTTGTGATGGTTATAATAGTCAAGTTCGAGATCTAAGTCAATTTGAATATCAATGCTATTCTTTACCACAAAAGTTTGTGGTGGCAGATGTTGAAATAGAAGGTAATATAAATAAAAATGAAATTAGTGTAGCCTTTAGCTCTAAAGGTGTACTTTTATTTGCCCCACTAAAAAAATTATTTAGAGTTTTTATTGAAGTAAGTAACGATGGTCATTTTTGTAATGTCGATCAATTAACTATTAGTGATCTTAATTGTATCATTCAAGAAAGATTTAAAAGTGGGCTGAATATTGTTGCTATAAACTGGCAAAGCAGTTTTAAGTTGCATGAGTGTTTAGCTGATAAGTTTAAAAAAGGTAGAATATTTTTAGCCGGTGATGCAGCACATAGTCATTCTCCTGGTGATGGGCAAGGCTTAAATACAGGAATTCAAGATGCTTGGGGATTATCTTGGATGCTGGCACATGTAGTTAAAAATCAAGCCAATAAAGAGTTGTTAGACCTATATAATAGTGAACGGCGTGGAATAGCAAATAATATTTTAAAACGCTCTGGAGGATTAAATAAGATTGCTAGCACTAATAATAAATTTCTCCAATTATTGCGTAATTTTGGCGTTGGCGGTATTCTTAATATTGAAATTGTTCGAAATAAAATTGCCAATAGTGTAGCGCAAACAGATATTTGTTATATGAATAGTTCATTACTCAATAGTAATCAGGTACTATATCAAAATAAAAATCGCCACCCCGAAAATAAAAATGGGTGGCTATTGCTAAGTAAAGACATTATTACCGAATCTGATTTACCTAAGTTTGTAACGATTGAACAAAATTCTATTAATTGGAGCGATCAAGCTTTATGCTTGATTCGTCCGGATGGATATATTGCAATGTACGCTGATTCTCTATTTGAAGTGACTAGTTTTTTTCTAGAAAATCAAATACACGGCTAGTTTATTTGATTTCGCAATATATAATTTCAGGGTTTTTATCGAATTCATATTGTAGAGTTATATGTTCAATTTGATGTTTATTTTTAAGCATACGTTGACATTTACTTAATACTTGTTCCCAGTTAAGTGGGTTACTGGCAACAATGTGTGCAGACAAGGCCGCAGAATTAGCAGTTAAATACCAAATATGTAAATCATGTACTCCAATAACTCCATCTATTGCCGCTAGATCTTTACCAACTTGCTCATAGCTTAAATATTCAGGAACTCCAGCCATTAGCACTATGGCAGATTTTTTAATCAATGAATAATTAGAAACAATCAAAATTATAATAACAATTAAAGATAACAGAGGGTCAATAATATTCATATGAGTAAAAATTATTAATACTCCTGCTATAATCGCAATAATTGAGGCTAATAAATCACCTAAGGTATGAATTAATGCGGCTTTAATATTTAATGAGTGTGAATTTTTTGCTAAAGTAAAAGCTATGATACTATTAACTAAAAATCCAATTCCAGCCACAACAAATAGCCCCAAGCCTTTTACTTCAACAGGATGAACAAAACGATAAATAACTTCAACTAATAAAAACAAGGTTAGTATGATGGTAAATACACAATTAATCATTGCTCCCAGTGCTTCAGCCTTGCCATAACCAAAGGTTAAATTAATAGTAGCAGGGCGTTTACTAATATTATTAGCAAAATATGCAATTAGAAGTCCAGCTGCATCAGTTAACATATGTAACGCATCTGATTGTAAAGTAACTGAATTAGTAAGATAGCCACTAATTGCTTCAATAAAAGAAAAACAGAAAGTAATAATTAGGCAAAATTTTAATACGCTGGAGTTAGTATCGCGCATATTGTCTAAGTGACTATGGTGATGTGAATGCTTAATATTACTATGATTATCATCATCATGGGACAAACCCTTTTGATAATCTTGATGATCTAGGTAACTGCTGTATTTATTTTTCTTTTGCATGATTTATCGTATATTTAGGAATTTCAATTGTTAAATCTTCAGTACCAACAATAGCTTGACAGGATAATCGAGAAACGGATGTAAGTCCCCAAGCTCTATCTAACAAATCTTCTTCTAATTCATTAATGGGATTTAAAGAGTTAAAGCCGTGCTTAATAACTACATGACAAGTAGTACAAGCACAAGCCATATCACAGGCATGCTCAATTTCAACATTATTATTAAGTAACTGTTGACAAACATTTAGTCCTGACTTTGCCTCAAACTCAATTCCGTTGGGGCAAATTTCAGAGTGGGGTAATACTTTAATAATTGGCATTTATTCTCCATTGTGTTGTAATTGTATCATAAAATGTTGTTAATTAGTTAAAATTGGCTACATTTAAAAGTTTCTGGATTAAAATATACATTTAGTATAAGTTTTATTTAATTATGTTACTAAGTATTGTATCTTCTGCTTTAGCCAGTAAATTAGGATAGTCAAGGGAAAAATGTAATCCCCTACTTTCTTTTCGTAATTGGGCGCTTTTAACAATTAGTTCAGCGTTTACTATTAAGTTACGTAACTCAATTAAATTTGCAGACAGTTTAAAATTGCAATAATATTCATGAACTTCTTGTTTTAACATGCTTATTCTATGACTTGCACGTTCAAGCCGTTTATTGGTTCTTACAATACCAACATAATCCCACATTGCCCGACGCAATTCATCCCAATTGTGCGAAATAATTATTTCTTCATCATTATCAATAACCTTTGATTCATCCCAATTTGGCACCGGCATTAAATTAATTTCATTAGTTAAAATATTAGCACAAGCATTTTTGCTAATCACCAAACACTCTAACAATGAATTACTAGCTAAACGATTAGCGCCATGTAAACCAGTATGTGCACATTCACCAATAGCATATAAATGTTGAATGTTAGTTTGTCCATTTAAATCTGTTAAAACTCCTCCACTGGTATAATGTGCAGCTGGAACAACAGGAATAGCTTCTTTGGTAATATTAATACCAAGTGATAAACATTTATTATAGATATTAGGAAAATGGTCTTTAATGAATGCTTCTGGTTTATATGAAATATCTAAATCTACATAGGCTATACCATGTTTTTTCATTTCATAATCAATTGAACGTGCAGTTATATCACGCGGGGCTAATTCTAAGCGCGAATCATGATCTTGCATAAACCTGTAGCCAGAGTTGGGTAATTTCAATAAACCACCTTCACCTCTAACAGCTTCTGAGATTAAAAAGGATTTGGCTTTTTGATGATATAAGCAGGTTGGATGAAATTGAATAAATTCCATATTGGCGATTTTTGCCCCAGCGCGATAGGCCATAGCAATACCATCACCAGTTGCCACATCAGGATTTGTAGTATATAAATAAACTTTACCAACTCCACCACTAGCTAACACTGTATTTTTGGCTGCCATGCTAAATATTTTATTAGTATGACGATTAAGAACATATAATCCATAGCATAGATTATTTTGCGTGTGTTTATTTTGGGTAATTAGATCTATGGCAACGTGATTTTCAAAAATAGTAATATTGGGGTGAGTTTTTATTTTATTGATTAAACTATTAATGATTGCAGCACCAGTTGCATCGGCAACATGAAGTATGCGTCTATAGCTATGGCCACCTTCTTTGGTTAAATGAAATCCTGTAGGATTAGAATCATCTAGAGTAAAATTTACTCCCATTTCAATTAACCACTCAATCGCACTGGCAGCGTTTTGTAAAATATGGGATACCACTTGCTGATTACATAATCCAGCACCAGCAACTAAAGTGTCGTTTATATGGCTATCAATCGAATCATTATCATTAATTACGGCGGCTATTCCGCCCTGAGCATAGTAAGAGTTACATTCAGTCAATTGAAGTTTAGTTATTAAAGCTATATTTTGATTGTGGCTAGCTAGGCGTAAAGCTGTAGCTAACCCAGCTAACCCACTGCCAACAATTATAGTGTCAAATTGTAGTTGTTGTGTTTGCATAATATTTATTTCTCGAAAAATTTACCAGTTTGACTAATATTGTAAGCAACATTATTTTTATCAAATAGAATAGTGAAAGTATAACTTTTAATTAATTTACCATTTTTATAGTCTTGATAAAGAAAATCCCAACGCTGCTGATTGAAAATAAATTGAGTTAAAGGCTGGCCAACTATATAATTTATTTGGTTTTTATTCATGCCAACATGAATTTGATTAATTTGATCTTGTGTTAAATATTTACCTTGCTCAACCTCCATGGTATAAGGAAAATGCCACTGGGTAAAATTAATGCCAGAGCAAGAAAAAATATTTAATATCACAAAGATGTAAATGCTATAATAAAAAAAGGTTTTCATACCAGTCCGAATAAATGATTAAATAATATTTTAACCTTAATTAGTGTTGATTCTAAAAATGAATATTCAAAAGTTACAAAAATTAGGAATTAAGATTACCAAACATAAACTTGAAGTATTAAATTTATTTAATACTCACAAGCACTTAGATGCTAATCAAATTTTTTCAATATTAAAGAATCAAAATGTTAATATAAGTTTGGCAACAATTTATAGAATTTTATCACTTTTTGAGATACACAATATTATTATTCGTCATAATTTTAGAGATGAACAATCGACTTATGAATTATTTATTCCCAATCAACATCATGATCATTTAATTTGCTATAACTGTGATAAAGTAATTGAATTTTTTAATACAGAAATTGAAAACATTCAAGAAAAAATTGCTGATGAAAATAAATTTACAATTACGCATCACACATTAACATTATATGGAATATGCTTTGAATGTGAAGGTAAGAAATAATACAATAGCATGGCTAATTGTAAAATAAAGTGTGACAAAAACTCTGCTAATATTTCAGCATCGTTAACCTCAATTTTATTGCATTATGTTGCAATTACTTTAAATAGTGCTGTATTTATCATTACAATTCTAGTTACTAAGTTATTGCACTAATCACTAAACCAATTACTATTATATGATGCATCTAAAGCTATTTGGTATATTGTTTTTAAAGCCATTAAACCTATCTAATTCATTCAAATTAAATACTTTTATTTCATTTATATCCTCTGCTAAATAGTAAACAGATAGTTGTGTTGTGTCTAAAACATAGCGCTTAGAAAAAATTATGACGCTGAAGTAAAACTAATTCAAGTGGTGAAATACCGGATATTGCAAGTTAAATTGTTATATGATACAATAAGGCGCTGTTGAAAACGGGATTTATAAATAAATTAGATATAAGCATGTAAAAGCTAATGTTTGCAATGGTTTTGTGGTATAATATATATATAATATTGAT
>JAPJMP010000090.1 GCA_026461645.1 Burkholderiales bacterium | reverse complement strand
TCAGGTAAATTTTGTACTTCAATATTTTTAATGGTAATATTAAAAATTGATAGTTTATTTTTTAAACTATCAACATGATAATCACTAGGGAAATTTACATTAACACTAAAAGTTTCACCTACTTTTTTACCTAATATTCCAGCCTCAAAATCAGGTAACATCGAACCGGCACCTAAAACAAAGGGTAAATTTTCGGCACTTCCGCCTTCAAAGGCTACCCCATCAATAGTACCAACAAAATCAATAGTTACTTTATCATTATTAGCACAATTTTTAGTAGAATCAGGAGTATATGTAGCTCTTTGAGTTCTAAGTAGGGATATTGTGTTGTCGATGTTTTCTGCTGTTAATTCACAATGTGGTTTTTCGATTTCAATTGTAGTCAAATCACCAATTGTAACTTGAGGCATAACTTCAAATGTTGCATTAAAAATGAATTCTTCACCTTCGCCATTTTCTAATTTGAAATCAGGATAATCAGCAATATTTAAATTGTGAGCTTTAACTAAAGCATCAAATTGTTTATTGATGTGTTGGTTTAATGAGTCTTCATAAGCCTTTCCGCCATAAGCCTTTTCAATTAAATTTAACGGGGCCTTACCTGGTCTAAAACCTTGTAGTTTTGCTGTTTTAGCCACTTTTCTTAATTCTAGTTGTACTGATTCTTGTACATCATTCTTTTTAATGTTAAACGTAACTTTTCTTTTTAATCCAGATACTACTTCAACTGACATTATGTATATTCCTTAAAAATCTTAAAATGAGTTGATAATTATAGCATATATAAAAGTACAAGATTCTATTTAATACCAAATTTTTTGCTTGTTTCTTCATGCCGCGCTGCATCTTCAGTATGCTGATATTTCATGGTGGTTTCAAGCAAACTATGACGCAAATTTTCCTTAACCACTCGAATATCAATACCGGCATCGACCTGGTGGGTTGCAGAAGTATGGCGTAACCAATGAGTTGAAACTTGCTCGATTACATAAGCAGCACCAGGATCATCGAGTTTAACTTCTTGAGCAATTAAAATGCATGTGGATTTTATAATTTTATATAACATCGAGTGACTAATACCAGATAAACTAGAACTATGAAATCTAAGTGAATTAACAATTGCAATATTATGTTCGTGAACACCAGGAAGATCAGGTAAGTTAAGAGATTTTCTATATTGAATTAATTCCTCTAATAAGGATTTAGTAACAGGAATTTCTCCGTATTTATTACCTTTACCAATTACACGTAACCACCATTGCCCATTTTTATGAATAAAATCATTCATTTTAGCATTGGTGATTTCACTTCTTCTACATCCAGATAAATATAATAAATTAAATATCCATCTAACTCGTGATTTATGCTCTTTATTTACTTGGTTATTTTCTGGCATATTGTTTATAAAATTACAAATTAAATCCCATTCTTTATGACTTAAATATCTTTCAACTTTTTTATTAGTTACATTTAAACGAGCTGATTTACGTTTAATCAGACGAAAAGGATTAATTGATAAATATCCACTTTGAATTAAGTATTCATACATTGTGGTTAAAATTTGTAAATTCAAGCGAATACTTGTAGATGAAAGACCTTTGACAAATGGTCGCCAATTTTTATTTTGTCTGCTAACAGCAGGACCACACCAAATTTCAGCTGGAGAAGGATCGTTTAAAAAAGATTGATAAGACATGATATCTTCGCGCTTAATTGTAGCCAAAGTATGCCGCTGAGCTATGGCCCACATAATAAAACGTTCAGCACATTGACGATAAGAGATAAAAGTATTTGGGCTAGCTATAAATTCCTTAAGCCAGATTTTAATAGCATCTATATCATTATTAGCCCCAATACCAGCATTATTTTCAGAACTTAGATCAACCTTATGAATCGCGTTTTGAATAGTTAATGATGAAGATTTCACTTTAATTATCATTACCTAAATTTTGCGATGCAGATTTTTTTTATTAATGATATAAAAAATTGATAAACCTAAAATCCAAATTGGAGCAACATAAACACTGTAGCGCATATCTGGCATCTGAGTCATAATTAACATTACAATAACTAAAAATATAATAGCTAGAATATTAGAGTAAGGATACAAAATTAATTTATAGCTAAGCTCTTCATCATTTTTACTAAGGTGTTTAATTCTAAAGGCCATTTGCGTAAATAAAATGAGTAACCATACAATTAAAATTGCTCCTGTTGCTATGGTTAGAAGTACCATAATAGCTTCTTTGGGGTACAAATAATTAATTAATACAGTAATTACAATTGCAGTGGCAGTAAATAAAGTTGCCATTCTTGGAATCACACTGTCACGAGTAATTTTTGATAATTTTTTTGGAGCAAAACCATTCTCCGATAAATTAAATAGCATTCTTGAAGCGGCATATAAGCAACTATTAAAGGTAGATAAAGCTGCGGTAATTGCCACTAAATTTAAAATATCAGCAGCAAAACCAAAACCAATTTGTTGAAACACATCAACAAAAGGACTGATATTAGTAGCTAACTTTTGAAAAGGGTAGAGCAAAATTATTGCCACCATGGTTAAAATATAAAATAGTAAAATACGATAGATAACACCATTAATTGCTTTAGGAACATTATGTTTAGGGTCTTCAGCTTCTCCTGCAGCAATACTAACAAATTCACTGCCACCAAAAGAAAAAACCACAATTACTAACGAAAAAGCAAAGCCGGATACTCCACCTGCGAAAAATGTGTTTAAACTTCCATATTGATTTAAATCAGGGTTTACCTTATGTTTATATAAAATTAAAAAAGCAGAAAATAAAATCATTAAAATAATAGTTACAATTTTAATTCCAGCAAACCAGAACTCAAGCTCCCCAAAAACCTTAACATTAGTTAAATTAATAGCGGTAATAAATACTAAAATAAAAGCACAAATAAGCCAATGGGGAAGGCCTGGTATAAAATAATCGAAAAACACAGTGACAGCAGTTAATTCTACCATGCACACTACGGTATACTCAAACCATGCGCTCCAGCCAGAGATAAAACCAGCATATTTACCTAAATATTGATGGGCATATTGGCTAAATGAACCAGAACTAGGGTTGGCAACTGTCATTTCTCCTAAAGCTCTTAAAATAATATAGATAATAATTCCGCCTAATAAATAGGATAAAATAATTGATGGCCCGGTGGTATGTATTGATTTGGCTGAACCAAAAAATAGTCCTGTGCCAATAACGCCACCAAGGGCAATCATTTGTAAATGTCGATTTTTTAGCTTTTTATTTAAAACATGATTTTGCATAATAAATCCATTATAAAAAAATTTTAAATTTTTTGCATAAAAACATTAGTAGTAAGAATAACAACCAAATTGGTGTTATGAATAATGCTGTTTTCATATCAGGTTGTTTAAACATATTAAAGATAACTATAATAAAGAACGCTACAACTAACAACGATGAATAAGGATAAAATGGCATCTTAAATACAATTAAATCCTTAGCTACCTTTTTGCGAAAAATATGATGAATAAATAAAATTACAAGCCAGTTAATAATTGCAGCAGAAGTAGCAACAGAGATTAAAATTAGAAAAATTTTGTGCGGAAATTTATAGTTAAGCAAGACAACAATAAATATCACATAAATAGAAAATAAAGTTGCTACATAGGGAACCCCAGATTTATTAACTTTGTTAAACATATTTGGTGCATTTTGTTGTAGGCTTAAATTGTACAACATTCTTCCGGTGCCATATATGCCACTATTAAAAGATGATAATGCCGCAGTTATAATAACAAAATTAATTATATCAGCAGCTTTTGTAATGCCAATCTTATTAAACACATCAACAAAAACACTAAATTTGTCATTAAACTGTTGCCATGGGTATAAACATAATATAATAAAAATTGTTGCAATATAAAACAAAATTATTCTAAAAATTACACTGCGTGTGGCTAGGGGAATAGCTTTTTGTGGGTTTTTACTCTCTCCGGCCATTATTCCAACAAGTTCCGTACCACCAAATGAAAAAATTACAACTACAAATGAAGCTAAAAAACCATCAAGCCCAGAAGAAAAGAATTTTTCTTGGGCAAAAACATTGCTTACAGTAGAAACACCATTGTTTCCCCAAAAGATTATATAAACACCAAATAAAATCATTAAAATAACAGTAACTACTTTAATTC
>JAPJMP010000089.1 GCA_026461645.1 Burkholderiales bacterium | reverse complement strand
CTTTATTATTAATATTAAAGAAGCTGACGGTGGTTATAATTTTAATAAAAGACAAAAATATTTTTTTTCTAAACAAATCACCACAATTTCAGCTTGTATAATGTTAATTCAAACACAACTGCAGTCATCAATTACGCGAATTTATAATTGTGACAATGAGGAATTTAAAGCAAAATGGTTACAAAAGGCGTACCAGGGACAATGTAAAATAGGATTAGCTACGGCTCATTTAAAAATTTTACGTCCATTAGTCGTCGGAACTGAGCATAAAGAGCATTTTTTAGTAAATGGCAATATTCATTTTTTTACTGGTTATAATATTTTTAATTACATGCTTCTAGGTTTTATCGCTAATAATTTAGAATATATTGCTCTAGTGCCAATTATTGATAAACATTTGTATGATATAAAACATCTTGATTTATTAATGGCCAAATCTACAAACACAGTATCTTTTTGTTTAAAGGATTATACAGTTGCTAAAGATGAAATTCTGGCGATACAGCCAATTGGGACGCATGTTAGCCAGGTGAATAAAAATTTAGTGGGATTAGTTGCTGCTGTTGCAGCTATGGCCTTCAAATTTAATAATTTGCTTAAAGTATCCTCGCAATTTAAGAATAATACTAATTTACAAAATTTTTGCCAAATGGTAGACAATAAATTAGCTGCAATTGAAGAAACAATACTAAGTGATAAACCAGTGACCCCGTTTATTTTAATTAGAGCTGAATTGTTGATATTAATTAATGATTGTATTGTGATAGCTGAACAAGTATATAAAGGATCAGCAATGATTCAATCTCACCCACTTAACTTATTGAAACTTGAAAATTTATTAATCAAGTCAATTGCAGCCAATGATAATATTTTAGACTACATGTTAAATAAGGTTAGCGGTGAATAGCAAAAAGAAAATTAACAAAAGAATTTTGTTAAAAATATGGTTTCAATATTTGGGTGCTATTATGCCACGAGCAGTTGCGGCAAGCACAATTAGATTTTCGGCACAGCCAAGACGTTATTTACCTAAAGTAACAGATAAACCATTAATTGAAGCAGGTAAAGAGCTTCATGAAATAACTGATAATTATGATGTAGTTGGCTATGATTGGGGCAATAACACTAACGATGTTGCGCTATTACTTCATGGTTGGAGTTCACATGCGTTGTCTATGCGCAATTTTGTTAAGCCATTACTTAATAAAAATTATCGGGTTATTGCTTTTGATGCACCAGGACATGGTAGATCAAATAGTCAACATAAAACATTAACCTACAAAAAATTAGTTGGCGACTTAATTGATAAATATAAGCCTAAAACTATTATTGCTCATTCAGCAGGAGCTTTATATGCTTTACTTGAATTAAAAACTAGAGTAAATATCGAAGTTAAAAACATGGTTACTATTGGAATGCCGCTTAATGCAATTTTCACAGTGGAATTATATTTAAATGAGTTTTCAATGCATAAATTTGCGCGCAAACATTTTTGGAATAAAATTCGAAGTAGCTGGCAAATCAATTTTCAAGATTTAGATTTAACCACTGTTTATGCTAATCAAATTGGAATTAATGGAATAATTGTACATGATGTTAATGATATGACCATTCCATATAGTCATGCGGTGGAATTGCATAAATTATGGCCTAAATCGCAGCTAATAACTACTCATGGTTATGGACACTCACTGGTGCTGAAAAATAATGAAGTTATTAATAATATAATAAATAGTTTAATAATTTAAATATGATTGTAGTCATATAGCCGATGCGAATTTACAACATTCTTATTCACAGCTCCGCGCAATGCCGAAATTAAGTTACTGACTGCACGTTCTGCCATTTTATAGCGTGTTTCATAAGTGGCTGAACTAATGCTAGGTAGAGCTATCACATTGGGCAGATTAACTAATGTTTTTTGCTGTAAATAATCTAGTTCTAAAATATCTAATCCAGCCCCCAAAATTGTACCATCTTGTAAAGAATTGTACAAGTCATCAATATTAATTAGATTACTGCGTGATACATTAATTAAAAAAGCTGTACTTTTCATTAATTTAATTTGTTCTAGTTCAAGTAGTTTATCAGGGAAATAGTTAGATGCGGCAGCAATTACAACAAAATCTGACTGAGTTAATAATTGTTCTAAGCTACACTTTTTTGCGCGATACTCATTTTCAATTAATTGATTTGGTTGATCATTAAAATAAAGTACTTCCATATCAAAGCCAGCGTAAGCTCTTTTGGCAACAGCAGTAGCAACTTTACCGGCACCAATTATACCGATTGTTTTATGATGGACATCGATGCCATAATCTTCAGGGCTGATTTCTTTTTGCCAATTATTTTGTTTAATAAAACTATTCATAGTAATAATCTTACGCGCTAAATTTAAAATTAGCCCAAAAATAATATCAGCAGTTGAAAAGGCGATAACATTTGGTGTATGGAGCAGTATAATTCTATTTCGTGTCAAATATTCTACATCAAAATTATCATAAGCAACAGATATAGTTGAGATTGCTTTTAAATTTTTAGCATGACTTAATAAACTAGCATCAAATACACCGCCATAACCAATTAAGCCATGAACTTTGGATAATTTATTAATAAAATTTGAATAGTTTTCATTAGAAATTCCATCAAAAAAATACAATTCAAACTCTTCTTCAAGCCTAGCCTTTAGTACATCTGGAATTTTACTATATAAAATAATTTGTTGTTTCATGGAATAATTCTCATTTAAAGTAGTAAAACATATTTTAGCATATTATCTAATTGGCTTAAATTATTAATCTAATATATAATTGAGCTTGTTGGTCATTTTATATTATACTTAAATTAGTGTAATCTTAATAAGGAAAACAGATGTTAGCATATTTAAGTGATTTAAAAGAGTATTATAGCTCTGGAGAAACTTTGAGTTATGCCTTTAGAATTGAGCAATTAAAAAAATTTAAGTTAGTATTGAAACAAAATGAAAGGGCATTAATTCAGGCTCTAGCTGAAGATTTGAATAAACCTGAGTTTGAAGCGTATAGTGGCGAAATTGCACTATTATATAAAGAAATTGATTACATGATCAAGAATCTTAAGCAGTGGATAAAACCGGAACATGTTTTAAGCTCAATAATTTCATTTTATGCAACAAGTTATACTGTATATGTACCACGAGGCGTAGTACTAATTATAGCCCCTTGGAATTATCCAGTGCAGTTATTATTTAATCCTCTAATTGGCAGCATTGCTGCTGGGAATTGTTCCGTGCTAAAGCCATCAGAATATAATAGTGCAGTAAATCGTATTATAAAAAAAATTATACTCGAGGCGTTTCCAGCAAATTATGTTTGGTTGTGCGAGGGAGATGGCAAAACAGTGATAGAAGAATTATTGGCAAATTATAGATTTAATTATGTTTTTTTTACTGGTTCAACCCAGGTTGGTAAAAGTATTGCGGTAACTTGTGGTCAGAATCTTATTCCCTATACGCTTGAATTAGGTGGCAAAAGTCCGGCGATAGTGGATAACAATGTTGATTTAGTCTTGGCTGCAAGAAGAATTGCCTGGGGCAAGTTTTTTAATGCTGGGCAAATTTGTGTTGCGCCTGATTATGTTTTAGTGCATGAAAGTATCAAACCCAAATTTATTGAAACATTAACGAAAATTCTAAATAAGTTTTATGTAAATGCTAACAAGGACATGGCAAAAATTATTAATATAAATAGATTTAATAAATTAATTAGTTATTTAGCGCAAGGACAAATTATTTATGGTGGTTCTTATAATCAAGAGAAATTACAAATTATGCCGACCTTAATTGATGAGCCTGGTTTAAATGCTCCAATTATGCAAGAGGAAATTTTTGGGCCAATTTTGCCAATCATTAGTTATCACAATAATGAGCAATTAAAAAAAATTATTGCGCGTAACCCAGACCCGCTGGCGCTATATGTATTTAGTAAGAATAAACAATTTATTGATGATGTTATTAAAGAAATATCATTTGGCGGTGGCTGTGTAAATTCTAGTTTAGTGCATATAACCAATCTTAAGTTGCCATTCGGGGGTGTCATGTCAAGTGGCAGTGGCGCATATCATGGTAAATCTTCGTTTACAACATTTTCGCATCAAAAATCAATTGTCAATATGAGTACTGCTGTTGATGCAAATTTAAAGTATCCGCCATATAGTAGATTTAAAAATTGGATTATACGAAAAATAATTTAACTTTCTGATTGTGTTAGAGAGCATAAATTGACATTATTTGCTTAATATGATATATTAACTACCGCTAAAAATATTTTATATCTTGGTGTTGTAGTAACTATTTAGATGGTGAATTCATGGGTGGCATACTATTGTATTTCCTGCTGGCAATTGCTGTTGGTGTTTACGCCTCTGGCAAGGGTAAATCGGCATATTCTTTTTTATTTTTAAGTTTAATCTTTACTCCACTAATTGGATGGTTATTTGCTCTGATTGCAAGTCCAGATCCAAGCATTATTAGAGCAAATAAATTAAAAACGGGCAAATATTTTGCATGCCCTTATTGTCGAGAAGTTATTAGCGCAAAAGTTTCTAATTGTAACTTTTGTGGTAAAGAGGTTCATTATGCAGGCCTAGGTATACCTGATAATGATAGCACGCAACTTATAGCTAATCAAAATAAGCCGCTAAATACAGCAACAAAGGTATTATCGATTATAATTATATATAGAGCTTTAAAGAGATTGTGGCGATAATTTAGCAAAGGATTACAAAATGCGTATTCTAATTAAGTTCCCCACTCATTATTATTAAAACTTGGATTAAGTCAGAAACGAGTAGATACAGCATTAGCTAGTATTATTAGTAGATTATGTTCACCCGCTAGTGAGTTAAGCATATACGACTATTTACAAAATGATAGTGCCTTAGATGAGATTATAGGTGCTGATTTTAATAGTTTATCATTAAAAAGTCTATACCAGATATCTGGTGTGCT
>JAPJMP010000088.1 GCA_026461645.1 Burkholderiales bacterium | reverse complement strand
GTTCTATATCTTTACTTTTTTAATAATCAACTTTTAATAAAACTCAATAAACAAATTTTTAACCAAGTTTTGCTGAACAATGATTCTAATAATGCGCGCAAACCGTCTATAGCTTCATCTCATAATTCTTCATCGCAGTCATTACTTAATACTAATGTTAAGAACGTTGAATCAAAGAAAAAATTTTCTGCAATATTATCGGTAAACTCTTTATTAGCTCACAACAATGGTATAAGAAAAATTTCCTCGCAATCCTCAACTAATAATGCCACCTTATATAATGAATCTGACAACTCGGCCCAACTTTATGCTGTATATGTTAGCGAATATGATTCAAATCAAGTTTCAATATGTAAACCTGAAGATAATTTTCATTATATTTGTAGACCATTTCTTACCGGATTGGTTGGCCCAGCAAATATTTTAATTAATAATAATATTTTATACGTGTTAAATGGCGAAAATAGTACGCTTACTTATTGTGCTATTAATAATAATATTTTAGGTATTTGTAACTCAATTAGTTCGCCAGTTAATAATCCCTCATATTTAATTATAACTACCAATAATCAGCTATTAATTAGTGATAATAGTGTTAAAAATTTAGCCCTATGTAATATAGATGGTGTAACAGGCAATATCAGTACATGTAATAAAGTAAATACTATCAACTCTTACACTGCATTTTATTTTAAAAAAATAAATTACGCTGGATTAGTTTATTATCCTAACTATACCAATAGTTCTATTGATATATGTGACAACATTAATGAATCAGCCAACTGTGTTGACTTTGAAGATAAATTTATTATTAAACCATTTAATCTTGTTATTTTAAATAAATTTGCTTACATAGTAAACACAGGCTCCAGCGTAACCAGATGCTCGATTAATCAAAATGGCATTCTAAATTCCTGCATTATAATTAATTCAAACTTTAATTCACCGGTTGGTGTTGCAGTAAATTATTTACATTAAATACCTTAACGAGTAGTTAACGTAATAAACATTTGTGCATCGCCACGAATAATTAATAATGCGATTGTAGGTTTATTACCAATTAATGTTTTTAATTGTTGTACATTATTTACCTGAATATTATTTACTGAAACAATAATATCATCTGGTAATAAGCCTGATAATTGTGCTATTCCTGTTACATTAGAAATAATTACTCCGCCCTTTATTCCTAGTTGATTTAATTGTTCAGAAGATAAGTTTCTTACCTCAATGCCATAATTATTTATTTTAAGCGCATTTGTTTTTGTTGGTGCAGAGGCATTACTAACTTTACTTGCCCCACCGCCTAGAGTTGCTACTATATTGAGTTGTTTACCATTTCTATTAATAAGCAAATCAATCCTATCCCCTGGCTTCATATTACCAACTATTATTGGTAATTTATTTGCATCATTTAACTCAGTTCCATTTGCACTCAAAATGACATCTCCAGGTTTAATTCCCG
Organism: Burkholderiales bacterium; assembly: GCA_026461645.1. GTDB lineage: Bacteria > Pseudomonadota > Gammaproteobacteria > Burkholderiales > UBA11063 > Aquella. The sequence goes on along the minus strand of JAPJMP010000088.1, from coordinate 7,213 downwards.
CCATAGCTGCAGCACTATCTTTAGCTACATATGCAACTAAAGCTCCGTTCTGCGATGACAGCCCAAATGATTGCGCAATTTGTTGAGTAACATCTTGAACTTGAATTCCTAATAATCCATGCTCTACTGAACCATGCGCTTTCAATTGATCAGCGATATTTATAGCAATATCAATAGGTATGGAAAAACTTAGTCCCATATAACCACCATTTTTGCTATAAATTTGCGAATTAATACCAACTACTTCACCTTTTAAATTAAACAAAGGCCCACCAGAATTACCTGGATTAATTGGTACATCAGTTTGAATAAATGGAATATAGTTATCAGTAGGTAAGTTGCGATTTATCGCTGAAACAATACCCTGGGTTACTGTATTATCAAAACCAAAAGGAGCTCCAATAGCTGCAACCCATTGTCCTGCTTCTAATTTATTAGAATCGCCAATAATAACTGAATGTAAATTTTTGCCATTAACCTTAAGTAATGCCACATCGGTTTTAGTGTCAAGCCCAATTAGTTTAGCTTCCAACTCTTGTTTATCCGTAGTTCTTACGATAATTTTTTTGGCACCATTAATCACATGGGCATTAGTTAAGATATAACCATCAGAACTAATAATAAATCCAGAGCCAAATGCCCTTCTAACTTGTTGATTATTTTGCGGGTTTTGATTTGGAAAAGCATGTTTAAATAATTGATAAAATGGATCATTTGGATCTGCTGGAATCGGAAATGGAAAATTATTTTGATTAGTACTAACCTTTAAATCAGAAGTTATATTAACTACTGTATTTCCAACCTGCTTAACTAGTTTAGTAAAATTAGGTAACTGAGCTTCAGTTGTAATAGCTGATTGAGTGTTGTCTGTGTCTGCAAAAGCTTGATTACAGCCAATCATGCCTAAAGAAGTAGATAGAATTAATACAAATAGCTTTTTATTCACTTTGTTCTCCTCCAAACTATAAAAATTATTTATTATTCAAACTTAAATTAGTATAAAAATCACAATATTTTGTTATTAAACAATTTTCACATAAAGGTTTTCTTGCTTTGCATATATATCTTCCATGCAATATTAACCAATGATGTGCATCATATTTATACTGCAAAGGAATTATTTTACCAAGTTTTGTTTCAACAATCAATGGTGTTTTACCTGTAGCTAAGCCAATACGATTACTAACTCTAAAAATATGTGTATCTACTGCTATTGTTGGCTGCTGAAATAAAGTATTTAAAATTACATTAGCGGTTTTTCTACCAACTCCCGGTAATTTAATTAAGGCATCAAATGTATCTGGAACAACTTGATTATAACTATTAATCAAAATTTCACATAATTGCAAAATGTTTTTTGCTTTAGTCTTATATAACCCAATACTTTTAATATTTTGCTCTAATTCATTTTGCCCTAATTCAACAATTTGTTGCGGCGTATTTGCAATTTTAAACAGCTTTTGAGTAATTTTATTTACACTAACATCTGTTGCTTGAGCAGATAGAACAACTGCAATTAATAATTCAAAATTTGAACTATATTTAAGTTCAGTTGTAGGTTTTTCATTATTTAATTTAAAAACCTCAAAAATTTTAATAACTTTATATTGCCAATCACGTTTCATCTTTAGTCTGTCTGCGAATAATCAATATATGGATTTTCAAATTTGGTACATTTAGCTAAAAAGGCTAACTCAATTACACCGGTTGAACCACTTCTGTTTTTAGCAATATTAATTTCACTAATATTGCCTTTTTTTGAATCTTTATCATAATAATTATCGCGATAAAGCAATAAAATAATATCTGCATCTTGCTCCAAAGCCCCAGATTCTCTCAAGTCAGCAATATTGGGCCTTTTATCTTGCCTACTTTCAACTTCGCGATTAAGTTGTGATAATAAAATTATCGGTACATTTATTTCTAATGCTAGCGCTTTTAGTGATCTAGAAATATCAGCAATTTCCTGTGCTCTATTTGAATTTCTCGAATCTTTTAGACCAGACATAATTTGCACGTAATCAATAACAATTAGACCTAAGTCTCCAATTTGATTTTTTAAGCGCCTAACTCTAGCTCTTAAATCAATGATATTGATTCCTGGAGTCTCTGCAATATGAATCGGAGCAACTCTTAACTCATTCATGGCTAAAAATAGTTTATCCATTTCATCATGACTTAGATCTCCTCGCTTAATTGAGCTTTGATCAACTAATGCTACCGAAGATAGTAACCGTTGTGCTAATTGCTCACCTGTCATTTCCAAAGAGAAAATTGCTACCGGCAATTTGTTTTTTAATGATATATTTTCAGCTATATTAAGTGCAAATGATGTCTTTCCCATTCCAGGACGGCCAGCAACAATTATCAACTCACCTCGCTGTAAGCCTGAAGTTAAATTATCTAGTTGCAAATAATGAGTTGCAATACCAGTAACTGCATTTTTATCAGTTCGTTGCGACATTAGAATTGTACGTTCGACAACTTTATCTAATAATGATTTTAAATCAGCAAATTGTTTATTATTTGAATTTAAGTCCTTAATTTGAAAGATTCTTTGTTCCGATGCATCTAAAATAATATCCACATCTTGTCCATTGGGTAAATATGCATGTTCCGCAATGTCATTGCCGGCTTTAATTAATTCTCGTAAAATAAAGCGTTCACGCACAATTTCAGCATAACTTTTAATATTACTTGAACTAGCAGTTGCATCAACTAAGTTATTCAAATAATCATAACCGCCAACGAAATCCAATTCATTTGCTTGTTTTAATGAATCAGCCACAGTTATAGCATCTACATTTTTATTAAAACTTTTAAGCCTAACAATATGATGAAAAATAGTTTGATGCTCTTTGCGATAAAAGTGATTTTCATGCAAAAGCATGGCAATATCAGAAAAAGAGTCTTCTTCTACTAAAATTCCACCTAAAATCATTTGCTCTGCTTCAATAGAATGTGGTGGTACTTTTAAAATAGAAACTTCATTAATTGCAGTCATTATAAGGTATTTCTCTTTCTTCTAAATATTAGCTTAATAGCCTTGAATTATTATTAAAAATTAGCACATAAAATGTTAAAATAACATTGATAAAAACCACCACCAGGAAAAAAGGGCGCACAAATTTTGAACCATTCATCACAACAGTTCTAGCTCCAGTATGGCCACCTATCATTTGACCTAATGCCATGATAAAAGCAAATTTTAAATTAATATGACCATAGTATGCAAAAACTGCTAAGGAAAATAAATTGCTTTTTAAATTTAAAATTTTAGCATATCCTGATGCCTGTAAAAAAGTATATCCTAAAAAGAAAACTATTAACATAATCCAAATATTACCTGTTCCTGGACCGAAAAATGCATCATAAAACCCCATAATAAAACCAAAAATCATGAAAAACAATACTTCATTCATTTTATTCTTACCGGGGTGTATTCCTAATTTACTATTTATTAAATTAAAAATGAAAACAAATAACATCAAAAAAGGAATAATGTATAACATAAATTTATTAGAAATATGATTGGCCAAATATGCACCTAATAGTGCCCCAGTAAACCCCATTATTAGGCCTCTATATACTGTCGAAAATTTAATTAAATCACTTCTATAATATTTAATTACTGCAAAAGTTGTTCCCACTGCACTTTGAAATTTATTGGTGCCCAGCACCGTGCTAATTGGCAAACCGGTTAACAATAACGATGGAATACTAATTAACCCTCCACCGCCGGCTACAGCATCTACAAATCCTGCTAAAACTCCTGCGAGAAATAAAAAAGTTATAAACCAATCCTGATGTAAACTAAAATAAACCATCATTTGATAATTGCTTTCTTAATAATTATCTTTTAACTGCCGTAAATTATAGAAGCAGTCAAAGCCCTTTTCAACGTTTTTGTTTAATTTGTTTGATAAAGCCTTAGCTAGTTCTGCATCATTAAACCTTAAAAATTGATTAGTTTTGACTTCCTCTTGTAAAATTATCGGTAAAGTGATTTGTTGTAATTTTAATTTATTTTGTTCGTGCACTTCACGCTCATAAATTAAATTATTATTAGGTTCAATATATTTGGCAAATTCAATATTTGCCATAGTATATTCATGCGCTGGATAAATAATAGTTGTTGCCGGCAAATTCATTATTAAATTCAAAGAGTTAAACATCGCCATATAATCATTAGTAAATACTCGACCACACCCCATAGCAAATAAAGTGTCACCGCTAAATAGATGATATTGTTGATTAATATTAAGTAAAAAACAAATACTATTATTGGTATGACCTGGAATATATAGTACTGTAGTATCAACTTGCTTAAATAGTTTTAACTTTTGATTATTATTAACCATAATGGTGCTTTTTGCACAATTACCATATACTGGAGCAGGAAACAGATTTAATATATCATCAACACCACCAACATGATCATTGTGATCGTGGGTTAACAATATTGCAACCAAATTTAAGTTGTTTTTTGTGATATAATTTATAACATTAACTGATTGTCCTGGGTCTATTAGTATAATTTGATTTTCGTATTGAACATACCAGATATAATTATCTACAAAAGATTTGATACAGCCAATTATGAATTTACTAGTACTCATTTATAACCTTTGTTTCTTATTATGTTTATGAAAAATTTAGATCACCTACAACATTGGTTTTTGCATACTGCTTATGGCAGATATACTTTAACTAATGAAAGGTTATTTTACCATAATAGCGTCCAAAATATATTTGGATACTATTCTTTACAGATAGGTTTATCGCAAATAAATTTTTTGCAAGGTAATAAAATTACTAATCATTATACTTTACCCGTTGATATTAAATGTGATTTTCGCTTTTTGCCCTTTGCTTCAAATAGTATCGATTTAATTGTTTGTCCTCACTCCTTAGAATTTATTCCCAACTACCACCATTTTCTACAAGAATGTTATCGCGTACTAATCCCTGATGGTAAAATAATTTTATCAAGCTTCAATAGTCACTTTATTTTTAAATTTTTTAAATCCAACTTTATTGTTGATGCAAATAAATTTATTAATTTAAATAAATTAAAAAATCAATTAGAAGCGCTAAATTTTAGAATAGTTGGCGGAAAGTTTTTTAGTTATAGACCAGTACTTACTAACCCCAAAACTTTAACTAATCTCTTTTGGTTAGATAAAATTGGTGATCGCTGGTTACCTACTTTGTCGAATAGTTTTGGCATAATTGCAATCAAAGAAATTATTACCCCCAATATAATAGGTAAGGTAATTGACATTTATCCACAAAATTTTTCTCCCAATTTAGGCAATCTGAAATGTTTTATCGAAGATCAAACAAATGAATCAAAGTAAAGTAATTATATATACTGATGGGGCATGCAAAGGCAACCCTGGAATAGGTGGCTATGGAGCAATATTAAAATATCAAGATAAAATAAAAAAAATATCTGGGACAGAAGCAAATACAACTAACAATCGTATGGAATTAACTGCAGTAATTGAAGCTCTTAAAAGTTTAAAACGTCCATGTCATATAGACATTTTCACTGATTCACAATATGTGCAAAAAGGTATAACTCAGTGGATCATAAATTGGAAAGTAAAAAATTGGGCTAAAGTAAAAAATGTAGATCTCTGGCAAGCCTTAGATCATGAAGCTAGCAAGCATCAAATAAATTGGCATTGGGTTAGAGGGCACAATGGCGATTTAATGAATGAGCAAGCAGATGCTCTAGCTAATTTAGCTATTGCACAATTCATGGCTTAAAATTATAGTTTCAATGTTGCCACAACTTCATTAAAAAATTGATTCCCCTTTACAGCAGAATTTGTCGGAAAATTAGGATATCGCGCAGAAGATGAATCCTTATTTGCTTTTGCCGTATTTAGAAAGAAATTATTATATCCTTGCATTTGTACGTTTTGAATAATTTTTTTGGCAATACAATTATTTTTATTATTTAAATTATTTTTGATTTTTTGGATTAGCATCAATTTCTCTTTTGGAACCTCTAATTTAACAAAAAGTTCATACATTTTATCTATGACATCATTGCTCATTTTTACAATGTCTTCTTTTTTGCCTTGTTCATTAATTAAGTATATCGGTTCAAAGATAGAAGAATCGGCAGCAATAATTTGATTATTTTGTGCATTAAAATAATCAGTATTACTCATATTAGAATCTGCAAGTAGTAAACAATAAACCAATAGAATATGAATAAACTCTAATTGCTCCTGACACACACCTACAGGTAAATAAGGATTAATATCTAATGTTCTAATTTCAATATATTCAACTCCAGTTGTGGCTAAATTATGCAAAATATTTTTTTTGGTTTTAGTTTTTAAACGCACCTGAGAATAATACTCTTGTGCTTGAATAATTTTTTTATTATTAATCGCATTTTGAATGTCCGCAATATATTCATGTAATGAATTATATGAGACAAAAAAATTATCAATATTGCGATAACCATTTACTCCATTTCTAAAAGAACTGCCATCGGTACATAAAATAGCCTCTGTAGCCAGATTGTCATTTGGCTTAACTGTTTGCTTAAAATAGCTTTTATGAATTACGGATGATGCACCGAATAAATAAATAACTAACCATGATAATTTAAAATAATTGCGGGCAACTTTCATATATACTGCGTTTTTAAAGTCAAGAAATGAATATTGATTTTGACTACTAGTATAAAGATGCATAATTAATTCATGCGTAAAGGAGAAATTAAAGTGCACTCCTGATATTAGTTGTTTCTTTATTCCATATTTTTTAGCTAAAAATTCGCGGTACTGTGTTGTAGTAATATCAGAAAAATTAGCAATCTTAATGGTGTTTATCTCTTCAGGCAACTTGGGTGGCATAGAGTATGGCCATAAATATTCATTACCCAAACATATAGACACAATATCATGTAATACTGAAATAAATTCAAGCGTTGCACTAATTGATGGCAAAGGTCTTGTAATTAATTCAATTTGAGCTTCTGCAAAATCTGTTGTAATATAAGGATTAATTGATTTATCACCCAAAATATGTGGATGGTCTGATAGTGCAACATTTCCTTCACGATCAACCCGAATACTCTCTTTTTCTAGGCCAAATAAGCCATCAAATAATAATGTAGTTGTTTCTTTATTTTCTAGTGCCGTAAAAAAATTTAACATTGCTAATTCTTTACTAATAACTTTAATTT
>JAPJMP010000087.1 GCA_026461645.1 Burkholderiales bacterium | reverse complement strand
TGTTTAGAATATATTATTGTGCATGAAATGATGCATTTATTAGAACAAAAGCATAATGATAATTTTAAACAATTAATGGATAAATTTTTGCCACAATGGCGAATTTATAAACAAGAATTAAATGATTTGCCTGTATCTTTATAAAATAAATTCAGGAAGGTCTCGCCAGGCCTAATAATATTTTTTGGTCAAAACATTTATCTAATATGATGCGACAACACTTTAGTTTAGCTGAATTTTTTCGCCAGCAATAAGCTATAGTAAAACAGAATCGTGATTTTTTTCTCGTATCTAAATTAAAAGCAAATATTGTTATTTGATTTATAGTTTAATTGTGATTAAATACAATAAATTATTCCCTAACTATTTTGAATCAATCTCTTCCTGTGTAAATGATTCTTCAAGAATTTCAATATGCAATACATTTTCTGAAAAAATATTCATATGGTGGTGGTTCTTTAAACAAAAGCAATGATAATATTCTTTTGTATCATCAAATGCATCTTTGTTTTTAAGAAACTCAGATTTAAATTTTTGGGTTTTGCGTTTTCCTTTAACCGAATATTCAGTAAAATCATTACTATTACCAAATTCGTCATTTAATGTGCGTAATTCACCATACCTAATAGGTATACATATTCTACTATCACTAACAAAATTGTCTTTATCAAAACTGCTATAATTTTCAAAATCATTTTCAGATTTGTATGACCTTTTCCACGTTAACCGAATTTTCTTTTTCGTTTCAATTGCTTTTTTAAAATCTGCAATATTAGTCATACTATTTTCGCTTAGTAGTTTTCTTTGATGATGGAGTTTGAGCTAAAGCAGAACCTGCTGCTGATTTAACCTTCGATGTTGGTTCTTGTTTGCCATTTTTTAATACCTTACCTGCATTTGAAGCTACTTTTTTAGTTGTTACCATAACACACAATCCTTCATAATTTAAATTAATTTAATACATGAATCATATTATAACACTATATTTAGTCGCATCATAAACTTTTACAATTACAATTACATACTTACAAAATATGTTGGTAAAAATATTAAAAAAATCAATTTATTGTGGAGTTAAACCAGTTTAAATAATCAGATGAACCTTGTGAAATATCAATAGCAATTATTTCTGGTATTTCGTATTTATGTAATACCTCGATCGCCTGTTCCAGTGCAGCATATTGATTAGCATTAGGTTTAATCAATAGAGTGTATTCCTCTGCTTCCTCAGTTTTATCTTGCAAAGAATAAACAGAGCTACATTTGGAGGTGATGCTTACACATGCACATAGTTTTTTAGTAACTAACTCTTGTAGCATCACTTTGGCATCATCAAAATTTGCTACATTGGTTAGTACAGGCCATTTTTAAATAATATTAGCTACTCCATCTAGATTAAAGCTGTGAATTACTTCTACATTATCTAAACCATAAATACGTGTTAATAATTTTGCTTTTTTGAAAATTTCCTCATCTGGATTTATTACAACAATTTGTTTTATATTTCGCCCTGCGGATATTAAATGGTGTATCTCAACATCATAATCACTTAATGAAGTACCCCACAAATATAAGATATTACATTTTTGTACAAGGTTGCATGCGGACTGATCTATGTAATTATCAGTCATAAATACATTATCATGCAACTCTTCTGTAGGCAATATCATAGAATGGTAATTTTGACAGCTACCGTGCAATTTTAATAAATTGCTTACGTTTGCATTACAACTATCAGAGTTGCACCAATTTAATGAAATAAACCATAAATTATCATTTAGTTTAATTTCCTGAGGAATTTCTCTTAATTCAGAACTCTGGTTATTAATTGAATCTGCTAGGTTTTTCATAAATTCATCATATTTTAACCGTTTCGTTACAATTTCTATAGCTTTGATAAGATCGAACACATTAGAACTTTCAGGATGGATTTCGTGTGTAGGAAGGTAATGATATTGTGCCAAATGCCTTTTTAAATCTAATGGCTCATTTTCTATTTTTAGCAATTGTTTAACCATTCTTAATACTTCAGTAAATTCATCACTTACATAATTTTGTACATCAACATTATTATCCCATTCATATTTACCTGCAGCAAAATCAATAATCCAATCTATTTTAGATAGAAATTTATCAATAATAGATTTATACCATTGCAAGTTTTGTTCATTATGGTAATCAGGATCACATTTTATTTGATTCCCTATATAAATTATACCTTTCTTCATTAAAGAGGTAGGATAGATTTTTGTATTTAAGATGCTGGATATTCCATCAGATATTACTCGTAAATGCGTTTTATAATCAATAAAATATTCTTTATATTCATCTACTATGCGCTTTAAATAAGAATATTTTAAAATTTCTTCAAATATCCCTTACCAAACTTTTGCTCTAAAATGGTTCTAACTTTTCCATCTTTAACAGCTCCATCGCCAATTATGCAAATATCTATATTTCCAGTAATTATAGGTAACTCTATTGTATTGTCGCTGATTGAGTTTGATTTTTTGATGTCTAATATACCATTTGCAGTTTTTAATACAAAGTCAAAATAATTATCAATCATGTTATGTTGATATTTTATTATCATCCGCTATTTTCTCCTACACTCATGTTTTAAAACATTTCAAATACTACTATCCGATATTTTATCATTTTGAAAACTATATTAATCTAGAAATACTGGTGTACGGGCCAAGTACATACTGGAAAAATTTTTTTCATTTAAGCTACCATTTTATCACTTCTAGTTAATTCCAAATGTTTTTCAAATGGAGTTTGTTTATTATT
>JAPJMP010000007.1 GCA_026461645.1 Burkholderiales bacterium | reverse complement strand
GTAAATCTCTTGGAATAATAGAGATTTTTTGGGTAAGCTTTATGCTTGGTACTTTAGTGATTGGGGCTTTAAATAAAAATTTAAAAACGGCCAAAATTTCTCTTGTTTTGCTATCTTTTATTGCTTTTATTTGCTACTCATTTTTTATGAACCCTAAGGGTTATAGTAATGTAAGGCTAATTGGATTGATTTTTTTTGCTGGATTCTCAGCATCAGGAATAATATTGTCTAATTTTATATTAACGCAAATAGTAAATAAACATTTACATGGTTTAGTTTTATCTTTGAACTCAGCAATATGTTTAGTGGGAGCATATATTGGACAGAATTTATTTGTTTTAATTTTGCAAGATTCAAATTTAGATTATTATTTTAAACTTTTAAGAGAAGCACGAATGGTGTCAAATATTTACCCATCGTTATCTATTTTTTTATTGTTTTCTTTAGTAGCGTGGTTGTCAAGTTTAGTTTTTTTTCAAAAGCACAAAGCAGGTTAAGTTATAAAGTAATAGTTTTATGTTAATGTTTTAAAGGATTAGTAATGAATAATACTTTTTTATTCACTTCGGAATCAGTTTCAGAAGGGCATCCAGATAAAGTGGCAGATCAAATTTCTGATGCAATATTAGATGCAATTTTAACCAAAGATCCACAAGCAAAAGTTGCTGCGGAAACATTAGTTACTGATAATTTTGTATTATTAGCTGGAGAAATTAAATCTAAATTTATTGATATTAATGATCATGAGTTCTATAAGCAGGTGGTTAGAAAAACAATTGAAAATATTGGTTACAATGATGATGAATTAGGTTTTTCTGCAGCATCTTGTGAGATTCTTATAAAATATATAGCACAGTCACAAGATATTTCAGCAAAAGTAGAAAAAGATAATGGTGAAATTGGAGCCGGTGATCAGGGGTTGATGTTTGGCTATGCATGTAATCAAGAACAAACAGGTGATTCATTAATGCCATTGCCAATTTACTATGCTCATCGCTTAATGCAACAACATGCATTATTAAGAAAAAGTGGCAAAATTAAATGGTTACGTCCAGATGCTAAAACCCAATTAACCGTAAAATACGATATTGCCACTGGTTTACCAATAGGTATAGAAACAATTGTATTGTCAACGCAACATCAACAAGGTATTAGCCAATCGACAATTAGAGAAGCAGTGATTGAAGAAATAATTAAACCAACAATTCCTGCACATTTATTATCACCAAATTGGAAAGATATAATTAATCCTGGCGGCGCATTTGTTATTGGCGGCCCGAGTGGTGATTGTGGCTTAACGGGTAGAAAAATTATTGTTGATTCGTATGGTGGATCTGCACCTCATGGTGGGGGAGCATTTTCAGGTAAAGATCCTACTAAGGTAGATCGTTCTGCTGCTTATATGGCAAGGTATATTGCTAAAAATATTGTTAAAAGTGGATTAGCCAATGTCTGCCAAATTCAACTAGCTTATGCTATTGGTGAAACTGATCCTGTGGGTGTAAATGTGTATACTTTTGGTACCGGTAAAATCCCCGACCCTGAAATTGAAAAATTGATTTTGAAGACATATGGTGCATTAAGGCCTAAAGAGATTATTGATAAATTAAATTTAAGACGACCAATTTATCTTAAAACTGCTGCCTTTGGTCATTTTGGGCGTAATGACAAAGAATTTAGTTGGGAAGATACTAGTGAAGCTTACAAACTAGCATAACTTTAGCCTCAATTATTTTTGAGGCTTTTCTATAAATTCAATATATTCTGGAGTTTTGTAGCTCATAGCTTTACCCCAGAGATAAAAAATACTAGCCACAATGGCTAGAATAATATGATCTATGCCATTATGGATATAACCAATGCCACCGAAGTTTTTTGAGCCTAAATAGCTAAAGGCAGCAATAGCAATAAGATAAACAACAATCCATGAAGAGTGAATTAATTGTTTTAAATATTTTTCTTTTCGTTTAATGGAATAGTATACATATAATGGAATACCACATAAAACCACACCAATAACTTCACCATTTAATGGCCACTTTGACCAATAAAGCATATAAGTACATAGTATAAACCCAAGTAATGAAAGCAGCTGAATTCCTTTAAAGCGAATTGCATGAGAGTTGGGTGCAACTGGTGCAATTTTACGAAATGAAGCGGCACAAATAGGTATTAAAGCAAAACATAATACATAGCCAACTGAAATTACTTCAGCTAATTTCTGCCAACTTGGTAGCAGCCATAAACAAAATAATGATACTATTAACACAAAAATTAGCGCTGATTTTGGTAATAATGTTTTAGGATCAATTTTACTTAAAATTTTAGGAGTATGATTGGAAATTCCACAAATTACCCGCGAAGATAATGAAGAGTAAATTATGCCGGTCCCAGAAGGGGAAACAAAGGCATCAACATATAAACATAAAGCCGTAAAATTTAAATTAATGGTAATAGCTAAAACAGCAAATGGCGAGGAGAGATTTAAATTAGCCCAACCACCTTTAGCAACGAGTAAGGAGTTTGGCATCGAAACAATATAAGCATATTGCAACAAAATATAAATTACAGTACAAATAACAACAGCGCCTATTAGGGCAAGAGGGATGTCGCGTTTCGGATTTTGTGCTTCTGATGCGAAAGTGATTGGGGCTTGGAAACCAAAAAAAGCATAAATCACACCGGCACTAGTTACCGCAGTTAGAATTCCGCTATAGCCATATGGGGCGATTGTGTGATCACCAATTGCATGAAAATTATTTGAATGATAACTAACCAGTAAAAGAGAAATAATGGTAAAAATTGGCACTATTAATTTAAAAATTGTAATTGCTTTGATTGAGCGAGATAAAAATTTAAGTGAAAAATAATTCATTAAGAAATAAAAAATACACAAGATGCTGGAAATAATTAATCCGTTAATGCTAAGTGTCCCATTAATATGGTTGTATAATGAATGCGCCCATGGATAGTTCCATTCACTTAAATATTGAGTGGATGCTGTAGCTTCAGAGGGGATTGAACTGATAAAACCAATTAATATAGTCCATTCAGCAATAAAGCCGGTTAAACTTCCATGAGTATATTTTAAATAGTGGCCAATACTGCCCATTCTAATTGGTGAAATTGAAGAAACTTCAATTAAATTGATGCCGATAATCGAAATTAGTGCTGCACCTATGATCCAAGAAAAAATTGCTGCAGGTCCTGCTACGGCTGCAGCATTAGCTGCACCAAATAACCATCCAGAACCGATCATTGTACCAATTCCAGATAACATAAGTGTTCCAAGTTTTATCTTATGGTTCATTCTTTACCTTTAATTAATTTTCTATCGTACTAATTGGTTGAAACAAAGG
>JAPJMP010000086.1 GCA_026461645.1 Burkholderiales bacterium | reverse complement strand
CGTTTAGAGTATATTAAATTTATACCAGCTTCAATATTAGATATTGGTAGTGGTGTTGAAATTGATGCTAGTGCATTAAAGACAAAATTTAAGCAAGCTAAGTTGTATAAATTAGATTTTGCCCTTAATATGATTAAAAAATATCGCCATCAGGATAATCTATTAAAAAATATATTTAATCCATCTACTTTAAATGTTTGCGCTGATGCATTAAACTTACCAATTCAAGAAAACTCAATTGATATGGTATGGTCAAATTTATGTTTGCCACTAATTGATGATATGGATAAATTTTTTAATGAAATTTATCGTGTACTAAATTACTCAGGTTTTTTTTTAATTAGTGGCTTAGGTGTTGATTCATTAGAACAGCTTCGTCAGTTGGGATTAAAAACTTTTAATTTTCCAGATATGCATTTAATTGGAGATTTATTAGTAAAAAATAATTTTTCCCATGCGGTTACTGACGTTGAAAAAATTACACTTGAATACAAAGATAGTGCAACATTATTTAATGATTTAAAATTGATTAATTTTTTAAATCCACAAACTGAAACTAATTGGCTGGGTAAAAATAAATATAATCATCTAAAAAATGAAATTGAGCGACAACTTAAGAATGATTCATTTAAAATTACGCTTGAGATTTTTTATGCTCATGCTTGGAAGGAAGAGCCGCTGCCAAAAAACAATTTTGCACAAAAAGCAATTAAAATTTATCCAAGAAAAACTAAATAAGGTATAATTAATAATTATTTTAATTGGGGGCGTTAGCTCAGTTGGTAGAGCAGCTGACTCTTAATCAGTTTGTCGCCGGTTCGATCCCGTCACGCCCCACCAAAAGGAATTTAAACTTGTATAATATAGATTTTACCAATGCACTCCTTGCCGCAAATTTAATTAAAAAGCAATTTGCAATAGACACTATTGATAGTGCTGTTATATTAGGTTCAGGGTTGGGGACTTTTACTCAAACTGTTACCGTTGTTGCCACTATTGCATATAATACATTACCTGGTTTTCCAACAACATCAGTTAGTGGGCATAAAGGAAATTTAACTTTAGCGCGTTTGGATAATAATAAATTAATTTTAATTTTTGAAGGTAGATTTCATTATTATGAGGGCTATAGTCCACAAATTATAACGTTACCAATTGTTGTTTGTTATATGTTGGGAGTTAAAAATTTAATAGTAAGTAATGCTGCTGGAGGAATTAATAAACAATTTGCTATTGGTGATTTAATGATTATAAATGATCATATTAATTTGACCGGTGATAATCCGTTGATTGGTAAGAACGATTTAAACTATGGCAAAAGATTTATTGATTTATCTGAACCATATGCAACATCATTAAGGGATATAGCACTACAATGTTCATTGAAGTTGAATTTTAAACCACAACAAGGTGTATATCTTGCAGTATCTGGTCCTAGTTACGAAACTAAAGCTGAAATACGTGCCTTTGCTACTTTAGGTGCAGATGCCGTTGGAATGTCAACAGTTTATGAGGTAATAGTTGCTAATTATTTTAATATAAACGTTTTGGGTATTTCATGTATTACTAACTTAGCTACTGGCATAGCTACTTCAAGTCACGATCATCAACAAGTAGTAAATGTGGCTAATGAATCTAGTAAATTATTTTCTCAATGGGTAAATTTAATCGTTAATAAACTATAAACACATCGAAGGATTCTGCATGAATAACCTTAGCATTGAACAACAAATCAATGAAATTACAAACTATATTAAAAGCAAAGTAAAGTCTGTACCTGAAATAGGAATTATTTTAGGAACTGGTTTAGGTAATTTCGTTAGTGTTATTAATCAACAGACAGTTATTCCTTATGCGCAAATTCCTTATTTACCATCTACTACAGCACCGGGACATTATGGAAATTTAATTTTTGGTGAAATTGAACAAAAATCAGTCATAGTTATGCAGGGCAGATTTCATTTATATGAAGGAATAAGTCCACATATTGCCACAATTTTAGTTCGTGTCATGAAAAATTTGGGAGTTAAATTATTAATTAATACTTGTGCTTCAGGTGGATTAAATAAAAATTTTGATGCTGGAGAGCTACTATTAGTTACAGATCATATTAATCTAACTGCGGTTAATCCATTAACTGGAGAAAATTTAGAGAATTTTGGTCCAAGATTTCCAGTCATGTTTGATGTTTATGATCATCAATTTGGTGATTTATTGAAAACTATAGCATTAGAAAATAAGATTAAATTACATTCAGGTGTTTATGTTGGAATTTCTGGTCCATGTTTTTGTACCCGTGCTGAATCAAAGTTTTATTCTCAAATCGGAGCAGATGTAATTGGCATGTCATTAGTTCAGGAAGTTATGGTGGCCGCTCATTCTAATATTCGAGTTTTAGCTGTTGCAACCATTACAGATATGGCTTTATTTTATTCGCATGAACATAAAACTAATGAAGAAATGCTTTTAATTTCACGCTCAATGGAAAAGTCCTATATTGAATTATTTACTAAGTTTATTGCGCAAGTTAAGTTCTAAGCTTATAGATACTAATTGTT
>JAPJMP010000085.1 GCA_026461645.1 Burkholderiales bacterium | reverse complement strand
TCAAAGTATTGCTCAATTAATTAAACAGGTTGATAATCTAGAGCAAATTAATATTGCCATAGACGATATTAACATTGATGACACATTAAAACAATTAAATAAATTAAATAACTTGCAAAAATAGGAATAAATTAAGTGAAGTTTATTATTAAATTGATTATAGTTTTGCTTTTGGCTTCAGTGGTTGCCATTTACGCCAACAATGGCATAGGGCATGTAGTAATTTTTGTTAAAAATTACAGGTTAGATATGACTTTGTTTAGCTTTATTGTTTTTATATTTGGCATCGAAGTTATATTTTATTTTTTAATTAGATTTTGGTTAAATGTTAGACAACTTAGCCGCAAAATTAATAATACGAATATGGCCCAAAGATGAAACATCAAAAAATTAGTCAAGATATAAAATTTGCCACCAAAAATCGCGAAACAATATTACCCAATAAAACTGCAAGAGCCGTTAATGACTTGGTGGCGATTGTTATTTTTGCTTTGAGTGTTGTTGTAGCTGGAATGTTATTTACATACTCGCCTAAGGACCCGACATGGTTTACCAGTTATTCTACTTTAGATGGAGTAAATAATAAATTTGGAGTTTTTGGGGCACAGGTCGCTGATGGAATTTTATCAATTTTTGGATTTTCCGGGTGGTTAGTTGCCATTTGTTTATTTTATTTAGGTTTTCGTAAAATTACGAGAAATTTTATAACTGTTGGTAATTGGTATAGCACCTTTCAGATTATTAGTTTTTTTATTTTATTACCTAGTGCTTCGACTTTTGAAAATATCTTTTTTATTAATCACACTTCAAATTATTTACATAAAGGTTTTGGTGGATTACTTGGAAAAAATTTATTTGTTCTCTTAAATCAGCATATGGGGAGTATGCAAGCAACAATAATTGTGTTATTGTTATTAATAACTTCTTTTTCTATTACTTTTAGTGTTTCTTTGTTAATCATAGCTGAAAAAATTGGACTTATAATTGAAATTTTAGCATTATTCATAAAAAATAAATTTAGTAGCACAGCAGCACAACCAATAACAAGAAATTCAACGAATTCACAATTAGATTCAATCACACCTGATGGTTTAAGCATAGCTGTTTATGATTATAGTAGCATGTTAGATGAGACCCCATCACCTAAAGCTAATTTTGATTTTAATGCTCAAGCTACAGTCCCCTTTAATCCGCACAGCATGAGACACGTTAACAATGCTTCAGTGGCGAAAGACGAGGATGAATTAAATTTAGGAATTAACAAACCATTACAGTTGAAAACTAATTTGGCTAAAATAAAACATCAGTCAGCCGAGTTAGGGTTGTTACCCAATACTAATTTACTTGAACAGCAAGTACATCAAGCTGGCACTGTGTCTAATGACACAATTGAATATTACTCAAATCAGATTGAAAATAAATTAGCTGAATTTGGAGTTGAAGCTAAAGTGGTTAATGCTGAAAGCGGACCGGTTATAACGCGTTATGAAATTTTGCCGTCACGTGGCGTTAGAGGCGATAAAATTGTTGGTTTAGGTAAAGAAATTGCCCGTGGCTTGGCATTGATTAATGTAAGAATCGTGGAAACAATTCCAGGAAAAAATTCAATGGGAATTGAAGTGCCAAATTTTAAGCGTCAAACTATTTATTTAAAAGAAATATTTGATTCTGAAGTTTATCAAAAAAATAGCAGTAAATTAACTTTGGCTCTAGGTAAGGATATTGCGGGGAATGTTATTGTTACTGATTTAGCTAAAATGCCACATTTGTTGGTAGCCGGCACTACTGGCTCAGGTAAGTCTGTTGCAGTTAATACTATGATTTTATCTATTCTATTTCAAGCCACACCTGAGGAAGTTAAGTTTATAATGATTGATCCTAAAATGGTAGAATTATCATTTTATCAAGATATTCCGCATTTATTGGCACCTGTGGTTATCGATATGAATCAAGCAGCTAATGCACTTAAATGGACAGTTGGTGAAATGGAGCGGCGTTATAAAGTAATGGCTAAAATTGGCAGTAAAAATATCGTTGGCTATAATCAAAAGATTGCTGCTGCTGAAAATGAAGGTAAGCCAATTTTAAACCCATTTAATGCAGCAGGCAATGATGAAGAAAATCTTCATAAATGGCCATATATAGTAGTAATTATTGATGAGTTAGCTGATTTAATGATGGTTTGTGGTAAAAAAATTGAACAATATATTGCGCGTATTGCTCAAAAGGCTCGTGCTGTAGGGATTCATTTAATTGTTGCGACACAAAGACCTTCA
Organism: Burkholderiales bacterium; assembly: GCA_026461645.1. Taxonomy (GTDB): domain Bacteria; phylum Pseudomonadota; class Gammaproteobacteria; order Burkholderiales; family UBA11063; genus Aquella. The sequence continues at coordinate 6,826 of JAPJMP010000085.1, read as the reverse complement.
GTAGATGTAATTACAGGTTTAATTAAAGCAAATATTCCTGCGCGAATTTCATTCCAAGTATCAAGTAAAATTGATTCGCGAACTATTTTAGATCAAATGGGGACCGAAACTCTTTTAGGGCAAGGGGATATGTTGTTTTTGCAACCAGGTACTGGTTTTCCGCAGAGAATTCATGGCGCTTTTGTAAATGATGAAGAGTTGAACCGTGTGGTTAATTTTCTTAAATCAAGCGGCCAACCTCAATATATTGATGAAATTCTTGAAGGTTTTACTGACGGCAATGAACTGCCGGGGTTTGAAGATGAAAATAAAAGCAATGATCCAGAACAAGACCCGATGTTTGATGAGGCTTGGCAGTTTTTTTATGAAAGTAAACGCTGCTCAATTAGTTCCTTGCAAACTAGATTTGGAATTGGTTATAATCGTGCAGCAAGAATAATGGAAGGTTTGGTTCAGTCAGGAATGGTTAGACGTACTGAAAGAGGAAGTTTTGAAATTATTAAAAATTCAACAAATAATTAAGTAGAGGAGTTACTAATGTTGAAAAAAATATTAAGTGTTAGCGCTTTAGCTGTGATTTGTGGTTGTTCTATGGTTAATGCTCCGGTAGTTGGCAGTTCTAATGTAAGTTATGGCGATCCTAACGCGGTTGAAACAGTAAATACAGATTTTGGCTCAACCGATTTAAATACGGTAGCACAAAATATGGCTGATGATTTAATTAAATCAGGTGCGCTAAATCAATGTCAAACTTATACTGTATCCCCTGTACGCAATAAAACTGATCAGTATATAGATACAGAAAATATCACTCAAAGTATAAAAGTTAGATTAGCCAAATCTAATCTTGTGACAGCTAAATATGTTCTATCTCAAGCCCAGATGCAAAATCAGACGGATGAGTTAGCGCGGCAAAATAATTCTGGTTTATATAAAAACCCAACAGCACAAGGTAAAATGCTAGCTGCTCAATGTAGATTAGATGGATTTGTAAGTAATATAACCAAAACAAATGCTGATGTTAAAGATGTGTTTTATCAGTTTAATTTGTCTTTGATTAAGGTTGATGAAGGTGAAGAAATTTGGGCTAATGAAAAGCAAATTCGTAAAACTGAAGTCAAGTAAACTAATGAAAAAATTGTTTTTAAGTTTAATTATTAGTTGTGGCATATTAACCGCAATGGCTGCTCCAACTATTAAGGTGCCATTGTTGCTCGTCAATAGTGAAGTTAATTTGCCACCAAAAAATGATATTGGTTATCATTTCAGTCTCAAACAAAGTGTAATTAAAATTAGTCGGCAAGTTAATGGTGCGTTAATTTTAGCGGGTAAATTTACACTCATTAATAGCCAAGATACAGCAGATAAAATTATTTATGTTGATGATAACGAGGACAGTTCTAATGGCAACGATTCTAAGGTAGATGCTTCAGATGGTACGCACTTATTTGCCTTAGTTGCTGAACAAAACACAGTAGCTCCAAGTAGTAATGCCGGGGAAGTAAAAACTAAAGCTAAAGAATCTGTGGATTATTACTTAATTGGAGTTTTAGATTCAATTGATGTATCTAAAGATAGTTATGAACTTAAAGGAACAACTAATAGTTCATACCAAACCACAATAGATATTGATGTATCTTATAAATTAATTCGTGCTGAGGATAAAGTAGTAATGGCATCATTTAGCAGTAATGGAAGTGCCACTGCGATTAAAATATTACCCACAGAGAGTAAAACGCAGCCAGTTAATTTTAATTATAATAAATTATTTAATGTTGCAGTAAAAGATTTATCTGGTGATGTTGTAAATCAGATGTTAACACAATTTAATCTGTTTGCTAAAAATTCCAGCAAAGAGCAACAAGCCCCTGAGTCGAAAATAGTGACAGATGTAACTGTTTATAAATAGAGTTAAATATGAAAAAAATAGTACTATTAGCACTGTTATTTATAGTTTCTTGTGCTAACAATCCCTTTGCTTCTTATTCATCTAATATAAGTACACCGCTTGAATTTTTAGCTGATGATCAAATTGCTAAAGCAGCTGCTGCAGTATCACATCAAAGTGATATGCTGTATTATTTAGAACATGGAACGATTATGCGGATGAATGATAATTATGTGGCTAGTAATGCTGATTTTACTAATGCTCAAGCCTTTATTGATAAGTGGATTCAAAGCTTTCATAATGGTTCATTAGGGACGGTTGCAGATACCGCTACAGCAAGTTTAATTAATGATAAAGTTTTGGATTATGTGGCTAAGGATTATGAAAAAGTTATGATTCCAACTTATAAGTCATTAAATTTGATGGCTTTAGATAATATTGATTTGGCTCGGGTAGAAATTACGCGTATGTATAATATAGAAGATGTCATTGCTAATTACCGTGAGGCTCAATATACTAAAGCGCAAGAAAAAAGTGATAGTCGTTTTAAATTTCCCAGTTTAACTGATATTGAAAGCAGTGCGAGTGATAAATATAATTTTAATTATTTAAATAGTAATGATGTATTAGCCTTAAAAAATAGTTACCAAAATGCATTTAGTCACTATTTGGCCGGATTTATTTTTGAGCAACTAAATGAGCCAAGTTTGTCAAGACCTGGATATGTCAAGGCGTTGGAACTAAACCCTGGTAATAGCTTGATTGAGCAAAGTATTTATAATTTAGATCATAAAAAATCAGCAAACAATACCACTGATGTATTAGTGGTTGCGGAAATAGGACATGCTCCAGAATTAAAGTCAGTATCTCTTCCTATACCATTTCAAACATTGCAAGGGCAAACTTCTTGTATTAATACCGTTACTTTTGCTTTTCCTGAATTAGTGTTAGATAAATCAAATTCGCGCGATTTGCTTGCTGTAGATGGGGAAAATTACAATTTAAATTTATTTACGGATTTTAATTTAATGGCAGCAAGATATTTGCATGATGATTTGCCTAATTTAATCGTGCATAATACTTTAAGGGCGGTTAAAGATATTACTTTACAACAAGTAAGTTGTAATAAAGGAGGAGCTTTAGCTAGTTTAGTTTCTTCGATTACAACAGCATCATTAGGTTCAGCGGATGAAAGAAGTTGGGTTGATTTACCGGCTAAAATTTATGCTACAAGGTTACAATTAAATTATGGGCAACATATAATTACAGTAAACAATGGCAATAGAAGCAAACAAATTAAGGTTAATCTAAATTCACCATACACAATAATTACGTATAGAGTTATTGGCTCTGGTATATATTTTAGTCCACAAGCAAATACAGTTAAATAATTTATAGGAGTTACTCATGCTAAAGAAAGTTATTGTTATTAGTTCATTATTATTATCCTTATATGGTTGTGGAACTACTACGCCAACTATAAAAAGCAAAACTGAAGTTATTGGTAATGTAAGCAATATTGAAGTTACAGATTTAAGAACTAAACGAGTAAATGGAGTTTTTCAAGCGCAAGCTACAATTGTAAATACTTCAGGTGATACGCCGCAAGATATTTATTATCGTTGCCATTTTTATGATGCAGATAAATTTGATATTAGCGGTGATGTGCCATGGAATCCAATGCAAATTTATGGTGGACAAAGTCGTACTATTGAATGCATGTCTGAGGCAAATAACGTTAGTGATTTTAGAGTTGAATTAAGTTCAACTGGGGCATCGGTTAAGGTTTATAAATGATGAATAATTTTTTGCCTTTTGCTATTCCAGATATAGGCGCAGAAGAAATTGCTGCAGTGGTGGAGACAATGAAATCTGGTTGGATAACTACTGGGCCTAAAACAAAAGAATTTGAACAGACTTTTGCCGCATTTATTGGTAATAATGTTGAAGCAATTGCGGTTAATTCAGCTACTTCTGGGTTACATTTAGCGTTAGAGGCCTGTGGTATTGGTCTCAATGATGAGGTTATAATTCCTGTCTTGACTTTTACCGCTACTGCTGAAGTTATTCGCTATTTAGGTGCGCATCCAGTATTTGTTGACTGCGATTTAAACACTTTAAATATAGATGTTGAACAAATTGAACAGAAAATTACACCGCGCACTAAAGCTATTATTCCAGTACATTTGGCTGGACTAGCGTGTGATATGGAGGCAATTTTAGCAATTGCAAAAAAACATAATTTAAGAGTAATTGAAGATGCTGCACATGCTTTACCAAGCAAAATTAACAATACTTTAATCGGGCAACATAAATCAGATGTAATTGTGTATAGTTTTTATGCGACTAAAACAATTACTACGGGTGAAGGTGGTATGATTGTAACCAACGATGCAAAAATTGCCAAGCGCTGTAAAACTATGCGCTTACATGGAATTGACCGTGACGCTTTTGATCGTTATACTTCAAATAAACCAGCTTGGCAGTACGATATTGTAGCACCTGGCTATAAATATAATTTGTCAGATATAGCAAGTAGTATTGGTATTGTGCAATTAAGTAAAGTTGATTTATTTCATGAGCAAAGAAGTAAAATGGCCGCAAAATATACTAGAGAATTAGCAAATTTGTCGATAGTATTGCCGCCACAAGTAAAGAACTCGCATACAGATACGCATGCTTGGCATCTTTATATTATTCAATTAGAAGATACCGTAAAACTAAGTAGAGATCAATTTATTCAACAAATGAGTGACAATGGAATTGGTACTAGTGTACATTTTATACCGCTGCATTTAATGAGTTATTGGAAAAATCAATATAATTTAACTTCAGCGCAGTTCCCTCAAGCAACTAAATATTTTAATCGTGCTTTAAGTTTGCCATTATATACTAAAATGACAGCCGCAGATCAAGATAAGGTTATTGGTGTGATTAAAAAGATACTAACTTAAATGATTATTAAAAGAATTTTTGATATTTTATGTGCGATAGTGGGACTTATTTTTTTATCGCCATTATTCTTTCTAATTATTATTTTAATTAAAGCCACCTCTAAAGGCAGTATTTTGTTTAAACAACGAAGAGTTGGCCTAAGGCATAAAATATTTCTAATTTATAAATTTAGAACTATGTATATGAATGTCCCGGGTGGTTTATTAACTATTGGACAAGATCACAGAATAACGCCTATAGGCAAATTTTTACGGCAGTATAAATTAGATGAATTACCCCAGTTAATTAATGTCTTGCTTGGTGATATGTCATTAGTTGGGCCACGCCCAGAAGTTGAAAAATATGTGGCTTTATATCCACAGCAGGTGCGCGACCTTGTCTTATCAGTTAGGCCCGGCATTACCGAATGGGCATCAATTAAAATGATCGATGAAAATCAAATGCTAGCAACTATTACCAATGCAGAAGATTATTATATAAATGTAATTTTACCGCAAAAGCTTGAATATGCCATGCAATATGCGCGGCGGCATAATTTTTTTATTGATATTTTAATTATTTTATATACACTTAAAAAGGTGGTAATTAGATGAGAGGATATAGTCAGTTACAATTAAAAAAAATACGTCAACATATTAAAAATGGTGGTTTAATTGCTTATCCCACCGAACATTGTTATGGGCTTGGTTGTGATCCATTTAACCGTAAAGCTTTACGAGCGTTAATTAAACTAAAGGGGCGTAATCCTAAAAAAGGTTTTATTGTAATTGCCAGTAACGTGCAACAGTTAAAAGATATTGTGGTTATGCCAACTAATACTAATGAGTTTAATGCTGTATGGCCTGGTCCAGTTACACTACTGCTTGAAGCACAACAACAAAAAACCCCGGTAATTTTAAGAGGTAAACATTCTACTATAGCGGTGCGTGTAACTAAACATAAGCTAGTAATACAGCTTTGTAACTTTATAAATAGTCCATTAGTTTCAACTTCGGCCAATTTTAGTGGATTAAAACCCGGTAAAACTTATAAAAATTGTCTACAACAATTAGGCCGTAGAGTAATGGTGTTACCAGGATTAACCAATTTTGCACCCAAGCCATCGACTATAATTGATTGGCATAGCAAAAAAAGATTACGTTAATTAAATAAATAATTCACTTGTTCATTGTAAGAAGATAAGCCTTTTGCCGCAATATGTGGAGGAATATTATTAATTTCAATATATTCTAGAATATCAAGAGTAAATTTATCTTTATACAGTTGAGTTATTTCAGATGTAGATACTGAAAATGGAGGCCCATTCATTTGCTCTTGTGGATAAACAATAGTAAATAAAAGCATTTTTATTTTAGGTGGTAACAAATTAATTAGTGTTTGAGCATATTGTTGTCGTAATTGTGGTGGTAGGGCAATTAAAGCTGCCTTATCATAAACAGCAGCAACGTTTTCAAGTTGAATGTGGCTTAGATTAAAAAAATCCCCGTTAAGTATAGTGATATTTTGGCCATGAAATACGGTAAACTTTGAATTTGTGGTTATTTGAAAATTTAGATTATTCTCTTTAAAGAAAGCTTGGGTAGCAATAGGGCTTAATTCAACACCTAATACTTTATATCCTTGTTGTAGCAACCACAGCATATCAATGCTTTTACCACATAGTGGAACAAAGACTATGTCTCCAGGCTGTAATTGCAAACAATTAAAATATTTAGTTAAAAGTTGCTTCGGCTCAGATTGGTTAAAGCCAATCTTACCTGATAACCAAGCATTATGCCAAAAATCTTTATTCATAAAATATTTTTCATTGTCGAAAATTTTGTTAGTACTGTGTAATGATTAATTATTGTAGCAATTATGGTGCAAATACCAATAGTAAGCTTAAATATAACTTTACCAAAAGTAGTTTTATTTAGAATAAATTATAACATTTTTTGTACTTTATTATGCTTTAATTGCCACTTTGTGACTGTGGTATAATAT
>JAPJMP010000084.1 GCA_026461645.1 Burkholderiales bacterium | reverse complement strand
ATTTAATTCTGGCTTAACCGTAATAACTGGTGAAACTGGCTCTGGAAAATCAATAGTAATTGATGCATTAATGTTGTTATTTGGCGCAAGAATTTCTAAGGAAGTTATTCGAGAAAATAATGCGCAAGCAATAATTGAAGCAGAATTTATTTTAAATGAAGCCAAAGCGATATTGTGGTTAGAGGAAAATGGTTTAATTGATAGCAACAATAAAAATGGATTAATTTGTCGAAGATTAATTGACATAGAAGGAAAAGGCCGAATTTTTATAAATGATTTTGCTGTAACCGCTACGCAAATAAAAATCTTAGGCGAGCTAATTTTAGATATTCATACACAGCATGCTTCAGTAACCTTAATTAAAACAGATATTCAGCGCATGCTACTAGATGAATATGCTGGAATAACTAAAGAAGTTGAACAATTAGCCTTATTATTTAAGCAAATTCAACAACTAGACCAAGAGTTAGAATATAATTTAACTCAATATAAAACTATTGAATTTAATCGCCAAGCCTTAATTACATCTATAGCAGAAATAGAAAATTTGAAATTTAACTTAAGTAATTGGTTAGAAATAAATCAAGAACATAAACAGATATCCAATGCGGCGCTAATTTTGAATGAGTTTGATTTGGCGCAAACGGTAATTCAAGGTGATGAGTCCTCAATTTTAAAACAAGTACGACAAATTAATTTAAAAATTAATAAATTGCCAATAGATATTAGTAAACTTGAAGAGTTGTCTAATTTATTAAATAGTGTCGAAATTGAACTACAAGAGTTTTGTCATAGTATAGAATTATTAGCATCAAAAATTAACTCTGACCCAGAGCGCTTAAATAATATTGAACAAAGAATTAATGAGGTTTATGAAATTAGTCGAAAATATAAAATTAAGCCAGAGGAAATTGAAGAAACACTGAAAAGCTGGCAGAATGAACTTAATATATTAACTCGAGAATCAAATATTGAACAGTTAGAAGCTCAATTAAAGGAGCTTAATAGTAACTTTATGCAAGTAGCTCAGCAAGTTTCAAAATGCAGAAGTTTAAAGGCCAGTGAATTAAGCGAACAAGTTACAAATATTCTGACGCAAATGTCTATTTCTGGGCAGTTTAGTATTAATTTAGAAAAAGTAGTATCCATAATGAGCTTTGGCTTAGAAAAAACGGAATTTTTAGTTAGCTTTAATAAAGGAATGAGTTTGCAGCCATTAGCAAAAGCTGCATCAGGGGGAGAGTTAAGTAGAACAGCTTTAGCTTTATATTTATTATTAAGTCAACATAATCCACCAGAGGTTATAATATTTGATGAAATCGATGTTGGTTTAGGCGGAAAAGTGGCGGCACTAGTAGGAAAAATGTTGCAACAATTAAGTAGAAACAAACAAGTTATTTGTATAACTCACCAAGCGCAGACAGCAGCATTTGGTACGCAGCATTTGGTAGTAAATAAATACGATGATAAAGTTAAAACTGAAGCGCGAATTAAATATCTTACACACAATGATCGAGTTAATGAAATTGCAAGAATGTTGGGGGGAATGAAAATTACTCCAACAACCTTAAATCATGCACGCGAGCTGTTAGGAATTAAAGAATAACTCTATAATAAAGGTCTAGAAAATGCTAAACAATAAATTAATTGATGAAGTTAATAAACAATTATCTGAATTAATTAGTGTCAGCCCACTAAAAGATGTGGAAAAAAATGTGAAGGCTTTAATTTTAGCTATATTTAATAAATTAGATTTAGTTACACGAGAAGAGTTTGATACACAGCAAAAAATTTTACTTAAAACTAAATATAAATTAGATGAACTAGAACAAAAAATTGAACAATTAATGGCTGATAATGAGTCAAAATAATTCGCTGCAAAGATTTAACTTAAATTATGGTATAATAAGATAAAATGATAAACGGTTTTACAAATTAGCTAGGTGGAAATTTAGAAGACATGAATAAATTCTTAATTGGAGTGGTAATAGGAATTGCAATTGCCGGTGGGTTAGCAGTTTATATTAATAATTCACCTTCGCAATTTACTGGAAAAAATGTAAGTAATAATACTAGCATTGCGGCTTCAGAGCCAATAATTTTGTCGCCAGGAATTAAACTACAACAACAAAAACCACCAGAAAACAAAGAGAATGCATCTACCACCAGTTTTGATTTTTATCAAATTTTACAAGACAAGAAAGTAGTCAAATCAAGTGGTGGATCAAATCCCGCAACCAGTATTCCGACAGCCACTAAAGCCACATCAACTTTTTATATTCAGGCTGGAGCTTTTGCTAGTCAAAATAAGGCAAGTGACATAGTGGGACAATTAGCTTTACTTGGTATGGATGCTCAAATTAAACGTGAAAATCTTAATAATAAAACAATTTATCGTGTAATTTTAGGTCCGTTTGAACATGAACAACAAGCACAAAAGACAATTATAAAATTGTCTGATCAACAAATAAAAGCAGTTTTAATCAAAATAAATACATAGAAAGGGAAAACGCATGAAAAAGTTTAAAGCATTGAAAATACTCTTAATTGGTTTTTATATAGTCACTTTTAATTTTGCTTATGCTCAAGTTAAACCAATTGTTGAAGGCGTTGATTATACTATTTTAGCTTCTGCAGTAGATCCAACGGTAGAACCAAAAGGTAAAGTTAATGTAAAAGAATTTTTTTCGTTTAGTTGTCCTTTTTGTAAAGCAGCAGAACCATTTGTTGATGCATCTCTTATTCCAAATAAGAGCATTGATTTAGAAAGAGTGCAAGTGGTATGGGATGATGTTACGGCAACTTATGCTAAATTAAATGCAACTTTAGATATAATGAATATTACCAAAATGTATCCTATTATATTTAATGAAGTTAAAGCAGAACAAGGCATTGAAGGTAAGGAATATGTTCAAGGAATAAATCAACCGAGTAAAATCAAATCCTTATTTGCAACTAATGGCTATAGCGCAGCGCAAGTTGATAAAATAATGGCAACATACAATTCGTTTTCGGTAAGTGCTAAAGTTGCGCAATATAAAACAATGATGACTAAGTATAATATAAATTCCACACCTACTTTTATTGTTGCAGATAAATATGTTGTTAGTGCAGCTTCACCAGCACGACTAGTTGAAGTGGTTCAAGAGTTAGTAAAAAAACAGTTACAAAATAAAAAATAAATTAAGGTAGGGTGTTGCACATGAATTTAGACCAAGCTAGATTTAATATGATAGAACAACAAATAAGACCATGTAATATTTTTAACAATGAAATTATTAGCTTATTTCATTTAGTTAAACGTGAAAAATTTGTGCCTAAGAATTATTATAATATTGCCTTTTCAGATCTTGAAATACCTTTACCAGGTGGGCAAACAATGTTAGCACCAAGAGTTGAGGCTATTTTATTGCAAGCATTAAATGTTAACAAAAGCAATAAAATTCTTGAAATTGGAAGTGGAAGTGGTTATATTACTGCCTGCTTAGCTAAAATGGGAGATTTTGTTTATGCGATTGAAATTAATGAAGATAATAAGCAATTAGCAGCGCAGAATTTAATTTATGCAGGAATAAATAATGTTAGTTTAATCAAAGGTAATGGGATACATGGCTTGGCAACTAAAGCTCCTTTTGATCGAATTTTTATTGGCGGAGCATTGCTTGATATTCCACAGGAAATAAAATCACAACTAAAAATTGGGGGTAAATTAGTTGGTATAATTGGTCAGCTGCCAATTTTACATGCGGTTTTAATTGAGCGCGTAAAAGAAAACGAATATTTACAAACAATATTGTTTGAAACAAAAGTTAATTATTTAATTCATGAAAATGTAAATAAATTTAAATTTTAATATGATGGGGAAATTAAGTGGAAAATGATAAATCTAAAGCTCTGCAAGCGGCCTTAAGTCAAATTGAAAAACAATTTGGTAAAGGGTCAATAATGCGTATGAATGAAACGCAAATAATTAATGATATTCAAGTAATTTCAACTGGATCGCTAGGGTTAGATTTAGCCTTAGGTATTGGTGGCTTACCGCGTGGCAGGGTTATTGAAATTTTTGGGCCTGAATCAAGTGGTAAAACTACATTAAGTTTATCTGTAGTTGCTGAGGCGCAAAAAGCTGGTGGAACTTGTGCCTACATTGATGCAGAAAATGCACTTGATGTGGTGTATGCAAGAAAGTTAGGAGTTAAGGTTGATGATATGTTAATTTCTCAGCCAGATACTGGGGAACAAGCTCTAGAAATTGCAGATATGCTAGTTAGAAGTGGTGGAGTTGATGTTATTGTAATTGATTCAGTAGCAGCATTAACTCCGCGTGCAGAATTAGAGGGAGATATGGGTGACAGTCATTTAGGGCTGCAAGCTCGCTTGATGTCACAAGCGTTGAGAAAACTTACTTCTAATATTAAAAAAACTAACACTTTAGTGATTTTTATTAATCAAATTCGCATGAAAATTGGAGTAATGTTTGGTTCGCCTGAAACAACCACTGGTGGTAATGCCTTGAAGTTTTATGCATCTGTACGCTTGGATATTCGAAGAAGTGGCGCAATTAAAAAAGGTGAAGAAGTAATCGGCAGTGAGACCCGGGTTAAAGTAGTTAAAAATAAAGTTGCTCCACCATTTAAGCAAGCTGAGTTTGAAATTCTTTATGGTGAAGGAATTTCGCGCAATGGTGAACTAATTGAACTAGGAGTGCTAAACAATTTGGTAGAGAAATCTGGCTCTTGGTATAGTTATGCCGGTAGTAAAATTGGTCAAGGAAAAGATAATGCTAGATTATATTTGGCTGAGCATCCAGAATTAATTACTGAGTTAGAGAATAAAATTCGCTCATTATCTGGAATTAAAATTCCTGAAGTAAGTTTAAGTGAACGCGAAGTTACCACCGATTAATTTGCGTACTAAAGCTCTAACTTATTTGGCTAGACGTGAATATACTAAAAAAGAAATGGTAAATAAGTTAGAGTTAATTTGTGATGATCGTGTGAGTATAAATAAAACAGTAGAGCAATTGGTCCAGCACAATTATTTATCAGAAACACGGTATATAGAAAGTTATATTCAAAGTAAAATAAACAAATATAGTTTAAACAAAATTCGCTACCAGTTAATGCAAAAAATTGATGATTATGAGTTAATCAATAAGTTCTTGCAACAGTTTGCGAATCATGATATTAATTTAGCTAGACATATAATTAAAAAAAAGTTTGGCCAAGTTGGTGACTGTTTAACAGTTACACTTAAAACTAAAATTTATCGTTATTTAAGTAGTAAGGGTTTTAGTTATGAGGTAATTAAGCAGGCACTGGCAAACTAAAACCTTTTATTCCAAATATGGCAATCAGGCATTGTTCTTTGTCCTGCATAATAATTTTGATGATATTTTTCTGCTGGCCAAAAAATTTGCGCAGGTACTACTTTAGTGGCGACACTATAATTTTTATCTTTTAGTAACTGAATAACTTTATTTGCAATGTCTTGTTGTTGTGGGTTATGGTAAAAGATAATACTTAAATATTGTTCGCCAATATCATATCCTTGTCCATCTTGTTGTGAAAAATCATGAATTTCAAAATAATATTTTATAATTTCCTCGTAACAAATGACGTTGGGGTCAAATAAAACTCGTACGCCTTCCGCATGGCCGGTATTTCCATTGCAAACATCTTTATAACTAGGATATTGTGTCTTTCCGCCACAGTAGCCAACTTCAGTGCTTAAAACACCTTTTAATTGCTGAAAATAATATTCAACACCCCAAAAGCATCCTGCAGCAACAATTGCTTCTTGAGTGTCTAGTACTTGGTCATTGGTAATATAGTCCAAAGCTAAGGAATTAACACAATGTCTAACATTTAATGGAGTAAAATTTTCTCCATAAAAAATATGACCTAAATGCCCATTACAGCGGGAACATAGAATTTCGTAAACATTTGGTTTCAAAGTTTCTTTTTTTATTACCTTATCTTGAATTTGATTATCAAAACTTGGCCAGCCACATCCGGAAATAAATTTAGATTGGGCGCGATATAAAGCAAGGCCGCAATTTCTACACAGATAAGTGCCTTTGGTTAACTCAGGTTCTTCTGCCGTGTTGGGGTATTCAGTTTGACCTTCGAACATTATTCTTTTAGTAATCGGTAATAAGCTATTTGTTTTATTCACATTAATTCTCACCATTAAATATATTCTAGCCGTGTTTCTCTAAGAGCCAAGTATATAGTAAAAACAGTTTCATTTTAATCTATATTTTATCATTATTGAATCTTTATAATTAATCAAAGTTTAAATTAAATTTAGTTAATTTAACACAGAATAAGCAAAGTGCTATAATGGTAGTATCAACGGTTTAGTTTGTGCTTATTGTTGTAGATCAATACCCATCTTTGGACATCTAAAAACAAAAACCCTTATGCCACAAGGCTTACAGCAATTTTCAAAAACACCTGGGTCACAACATCTTAAATAAATGTCT
>JAPJMP010000083.1 GCA_026461645.1 Burkholderiales bacterium | reverse complement strand
TTTTTATATTAAAAAATTCTATAAACTTTTATTACTAATTAATATTTATGTAGAATAAAAAGTTTCTTAGAAGTTAATTATTGAAGTATTGGAGAATATCATGAAAACATTTTACCAAATAAGCAAAAGTACTTTAGGTCTGTCACTTCTCTTGCTATTATTAAATGGTTGCGGAGATGGTGGTGGAGGCGGAAATAGCTCTGGAGGTCCTTCTAGTCAAACTAACCAAAATAATGTTCCAGTTTCTCCATCACAAGCATCGAATAATCCTGTGCCATTAAATCCGTCATCTAAAATTAGTTATCATATTTATCGCACCAATCCCTATAATAATGGTAGTGTTTCGGTTTTTGATGTTGATGACAATGGCGTTCCGGTATCAATGATTACAAATACTGGAAAAACTCCTACTTGTGTGGCAACTGATGCCAATAATAAATTTCTATATGTAGTTAATCAAGATTCAAACTCTATAACACAATATTCAATTAATCCAATGAATGATAAGTTAACTCCATTAGATGTTCCTGCTGTACCAACTGGTAAAGCTCCGGCACATATGGTTATAGCGCCATCTGGTAAATATGCTTATGTTACTATTCGCGGGGAAAACAAAATATACACATATACAGTTAATCAAGACAATGGTCAATTGTCATATCTGCCAGGAGGTAATATATCTACAGGTGATGGGCCAGGAAGTATAACTATTACAGCTAATGGCAAATTTGTGTATGCAGTTAATAATCTTGATAGTCGCAATGGGAATAGCATTTCAGTCTATAGTGTTAATTCAAATAATGGTTTGCTAAATAGTGTAGGTACAGTTAAATCTGGTGGCAGAGCTCCGTGGCAAATTTTAATTAGTGCAGATGATAAATATGCTTATGTTACTAATTTTTTATCTAATAATGTTGCACAGTTTGCAATTAATCAAGACACTGGATTTTTGAATGCATTAAATCCAGCAACTGATTTAACTGCAAAAAATCCAACTGCATTAATTATTGATCCATCAGGAAAATATTTATTTACTGCGAATGAAGGTGATGATTCTGTTTCAGAGTTTAAAATAGATCCTACAACAGGACAATTGTCAATACTTGCGCCAAGAATTTCTGCAGGAGATGATCCTTTTTCATTGGCAATAGATTCTGCGGGACAAAACTTATATGTTTTAAATGCCGACTATAAAGATAGTTCTATTACACAGTTTAGTATCGATAAAGACAGTGGTAATTTAAAACAAATTGACTCTGTAAACTCTGCTCCAGCTCCAATAGCTTTAATCTTTGGGCCAAATTCAAATTATGCCTTCGTTATTTCGCAATTAAATAATATCATTGCCAAATACGCAGTGAATCAAATTGATGGTAATTTATTATCACCAATTGCTCCAAGTGGAGATTATCCAAGCAATATAGCAGTTACACCATCGCAAAAATTTGCTTATGTTACTAATGCTGGTGATGATAATGTTTCTATATATAAAGTTGATCCAACTAGTGGCTATTTAATCAATAGTGGCTCAGTAAAGTTTCATAAAAGTTTTGTGCATATTGACTTTCCGAAGAAAATTATTGTAGATAAAACTGGTGATAATGCCTATGTTTTAAACTCTGCCAGTGGCGAGATCGTAATTTTTGATATTGATCCTGATACTGGAGCATTGACCAAAAAATCAATAGTGAAAACACAGAATGATTATCCTTCTTCTATTACAATAGATCCAACCGGAAAATATGCCTATTTGGCTTATTTAGATACTTCTGATAATTTAGGTGTTTATAGTATTGACAACAATGGTCTACTTCATGATATCGGTACAATTACCAATTATCCAAAGAGAACAGTACCTAGAAAACTTGCAATTGATCCATCAGGTAAATTTTTATATGTTACCAATTGGGGTCTAAATGGAAGTGTTTCTGAGTATGCAATAGATCAAACTAATGGTAACTTATCACCACTTCCAGTTCCTTTGGTTAAGATAAAACAATTAGCCAACAAAGTGGTAATTTCTCCAGATGGTAAATATGCTTATGCCACTAATTCTGGAGATGATGATATATTTCAATTTGGTATTGATGCAGACTCAGGTGAGTTATCTACATTAGCGCAACAACCTACAGTAAAAACTAGTATAGGTGTTACCGATGCTATAATTAATCAATATACAAATTATTTATATGCTGTAAGTGATGAAAATAATAATATAATTACTTATAAAATCGATGATACAAATGGAATGCTAATGCCTCCTGTGGGTGTGGATAATATGTTGGCAACAAATGACTATGATGATGACATTTTAAGTACAATTATTAATAAAGCAATAAATTGTCATTACTATTGTTTAGTTACCTCAAAACTTGGAATTAGTTATACCACAAGCGGTGGAAAATAAGCTAATAATTAATAACAACAATTTAAAGGCTCAACAATATTTTATTGGGCTTTTAAATTATCTAAAGCAGCAAATATCTTAAGGTTAAGACATGTTAAGCAAACAACTTCTGGATGATTTAGTTAATTTAAAAAATTTTATAATAATACCAGGTAAAGACAGGGTAGAGAGTATATTAGCAAGTTTAGATAATCCACAAAATGCTTATAAAATTATTCATATAACTGGAACAAATGGTAAAGGCTCTACTGCAGCATTTTTAGAGTCAGGTTTGTTTCATTCAGGTTTTAAGGTTGGCAAATTTACGAGCCCACATCTTTATGCAATTAATGAGAATATTGTGTTTAATTTAATGCCAATAAGTGATGTGGCCTTAGAGTGCATATATTGGCAGATTAAAGAAAAAATGCAGCAACTTAGTATTGCATTAACTCAATTTGAATTATTGACTGTAATTATGTTTGAATATTTTAAACAGCAGCAAATTCAATGGTTAATTTTAGAAGTTGGTATGGGTGGACTACATGATGCTACTAATGTAGTTAATTCAGCATATGCAATTATAACGAATGTCTCCATGGAGCATTGTCAGTGGCTAGGAAATTCGGTAGGTGAAATTGCGCGAGAAAAAGCAGGTATTATTAAATATGGAAAGACTATTTTGGGGACAAATGCAACTGAGGTTATTGAAGAAATACATAAGTTTGATCAAAATTACATCGATGTAATTAGTTGTTATAATCCAATAGTTAATTTAGATGGCACAAGCTTTACTACGCAGATTCAATTTCAGGACCATGCCGTTAATAAAAAGTATAATTTAAGTTTATTAGGTAAATTTCAAGGTTTAAATTTTTTATGTGCTTATTATGTATTTAAAGATCTAGGCTTAAGCGAGGAGAGTATTAATTATGCTGCAACTACAACTAGATGGCAAGGACGTTTGCAATTAATTGCAATAAATCCCCATATTATTCTTGATGCTACGCATAATTTAGCCGGAGCACAAAGTATCAAACAAACATTAGTTGAATTATTTGATAAAAATGATATAGTTATTATTACTTCAATTCTAAAAGATAAACAAGTTAAAGAAATGTTACAAGAGTTTGCAAATATAGCTAGCAGTATTATATTTACATCAATTAAATCTAATCCTCGAGGAATGGATTGTCATGATTTATATGCTAGCGGAAGCAGTTTCTTTGCTCAAAGCTATGTGTGTGATGATCCCAATGAAGCATTGCAACTGGCACAAACATTAAACAAGAAAATTATTTTAGTTACTGGCTCAACCTATTTATTGGCGTTATTGAATAAAGAACCAAGTACTACATAAAAGAGTAATAATAATTAGATAGCGATTAATGTCTTTAAATTTGCCTAGCAGTAATTTAAGAGCAGTGTAACTAATTATGCCAAAGACAGCCCCAGCAGATATGGAAAAACATAATGGCATCATTAAGATAGTTAACATCGAACTAATTAACTCTTCTAAATCATCAAAATTTAAATATTGTATTTGTTTGGCCATCAAAATTCCAACAAAAATCAAAACCGAGGAAATTGCAGCATTTGGAATCATAGAAATTAGCGGTGAAATAAAGATTAACGGTATAAATAAAATAGCAGTAATAAGCGAAGCAATGCCAGTTCTGGCACCGGAATGAATTCCAACAATGCTTTCGCAATAAATAGCACCGGAAGAGACACCTAGAAAAGAGTTAATTACTCCTGAAATGCCATCTAAAGCTAGTGCATTTTTAAAATACTTGTTTTTTAATGTAAGCGGGGTATTATTTAGTTGATTAGTCAAACCAACTATAGTTGAAGTTGCATCTAAAAACACCACAATAAATAAAATTAAGATTAAAGGTACATATTTAAAACTAAAACTATGTTGTAAATCAGCTTTAAATAATAAATCAAAACGTGGAGCGCTATATAATATTTTAGGGGGGTGAGTATGACCAATTAAAATGCTAATCAGTGTAATAATAATCATAGTAAGAATAAAAGCATATGACTTTTGTTTAATGGATAAAATACTTATTATAATTAGTCCCAAAAAACATAGTAACATTTCTGTATTGATATGATTAAAACTAACTAAAGTGTTTTGATCACTAATAATAATGTTAGCATCTCGTAAACCCAGGATAATAAAGAAAAAGCCAATACCTACAGTAAGAGCGATTTTTAGATTTGCAGGAATAGCTTCAATCATTTTTTTACGAATGGAAGTTATGGAAAAAATAAAAAAAAGTAACCCTGACCAAAATACTATGCCAAGAGCAATTGGCTGCGAAATATGCTGCGTTACCAACATTGAGTAACCAACAATTGAGGCCGCACCAAATCCTGGACCAATCACAATAGGCAATTTAATATATATACCAGCAAGAATAGTCATACAAAATAAAGACACAATTGTTGCTGTAATTGATGTGGATACATCAATACCTTTACCATGAGCATTTAAAAGTAGAGATATTATAATAATTGCATACGCCACCGCCATGAAATTTGTTATTCCACCATAAACTTCATGTTTAAAATTAATTTTATTGTTTTGATCACAAAATAGATTACGCATAACGTTACTTCTTATTACAAAGTTTTTTAAATAAATCAATTAGTTGTAAGTGCACATTGCCTACCATAATTCCTTTAATAGTCATATCAATTATGGATAAATCATTTAAAATGTCTATAATTTCACTAAACTTTAAACGTTGTTCTAAGTTGAAATATGGTTTAGTATTATATATTTTTAAATCACGACTAATTTGCTGCTGTGATATTTTCTTGTGCAATAGGGATTTAATTTTAAGAATCTTTTTTAAATCCTCATGAATCAACCATAAAATTAAAATGGCATCCTCAGGTTGTTGAAAAATGTTGTTAAAAATTGTAAGTGTAGTTGCTAATTTGCCTTCAAGATATGCGCTATTTAAATTATAGATACTATAAATAGCATTGCTCGCTGATTCGTTGTGAATATTTTTAAGAGTGATTGTATGTTGACTATCGTATAAATAGCTAAAACGTTTAATTTCTTGCATTAAATTATCAATATTGCCTAAATTAAGTTGCAATAATAAGTCTAATGCTGATTTATCAATATTTAGTTTATGTTGCTTTAATTCATGGCTAATAATCTCTGGTAACAGTTTGTCATTAATGCTAACAATTGCTCCACTTTTTTCTATAGTTTTAACCCAATTTGAATTAAAATCTGTTGTTTTAAATTTATCACAAATAACTACAAAAGTGGTTGTAGCATTTAATCGATTAATTAAGTTTAATATTTCTTTTTGTTGTTCTATAACTGGTTTAGTTTTATAAATTAATTCAATTAAAATATTATTGCTAAACAGTTCTTGATTGAAAGTTAAATCAGTAATTTCATCAAATTTAAAGCCACGCTCAGCATTAAACCTATAAGTTGTAGTTACATTTCTTTGTTGTTGAATATAAGTTAATAAGTAGTGAGTCAAACAGTAATAATCTTCTGCGACATTTAGTACAAATAAATTGTTATTTAGCAATTTGCTGTTGATTAAATTAATTGTCATTTTTTGCAGGATACTTAAAAAAAACTAGTCTGCGCACTAGTTGATTAGTTGCACTATTATGTAAATTATCCCAAAATTGAGCTTCTTGTTGATTGTTTGATAAAATTGTTGCGTCATTGTATTGCATGGTATCTTGAGTTGAAATATTAATAGTATTATTTAATTGAACTCCATTTTGCAGCACCATTGCTTGTACTTGATAAGTTAAAATATAGGCTGAAACTCGGCCTGCATTATTAAATCCTTGCGAATCGCGAGATGTTTGTTCATTGGCTAAACGAATCACGATAGTGGAACTTTCTTTAGTTGTAACAATATTAGCTAAATCCTCAGTAGTTACAACATGTTTAAAATTGTTACAAATTATTACATTATTGCATTCAACATAAATATTAGCAAAAGGGAACTTATAATTTGTATCATTATATCCACGCAGATGAAAACCACATCCATTTAGCGCAACTAAAATTAAGCTATAAAAAATAAAAACTAGCAATTGTTTAAAATTCATACTTTACCTTTAATATTTGGATTTGCCAATTTATGCATTAAAAAAGCTTGCGCTGAAATTTTAGTATAGCGATTAGTATATTTTTTATAGGTGCCATCGCCATTCATTATCCATGACTCAGTGTTGTCGCGTAAGTATAGTTTTAAGCCTTCATTAATTATGCGTCTCTTTATTTTAGTACATAAAATTGGTACGCAGGTCTCGACTCTTCTAAAAAAGTTACGCCGCATCCAGTCCGCAGAAGAAAGGTAAACATCTTCAGCACCAGAGGCATAAAAGTAAAAGATGCGATGATGTTCAAGAAATCTACCGACCACTGAGCGAACTTCAATATTTTCCGATAATCCTTTAATGCCAGGACGTAAAATACATGATCCACGAATAATTAATTTAATTTTTACTCCAGCAGCTGATGCGCGATACAATGATTTTATGATCTCTGGCTCAACTAAAGAGTTCATTTTAGCAATTATTTCGGCTTTTTTATTATTGCTTGCGGCAATAATTTCTTGTTCAATTTTTTTAATTAGCATATTATGTAAAGTAAATGGTGATTGATACATATAAGATAAAATACCAGACCTACCAATACCAGTAATTTGGGCAAAGATATTATCAACATCCTTAGAAATTCCCTCATTAGTAGTAAGTATACTAAAATCTGTATAAATTTTAGCTGTTGTCTGATGATAATTCCCAGTACCTAAATGGGTATAATACTTAAGTTTGTCATCAACTTGTCTAACTAGTAGAAGCATTTTGGCATGAACTTTATAACCCATAACGCCGTATACCACATGTGCTCCAGCCTCAACTAAACGGCTGGATAATTCAACATTTACCTCTTCATCAAAGCGGGCAAATAATTCTATTGATGCGATTACTTGTTTTCCGGCTTTGGCAGCTTTAATTAAGTTTTGCACCAGCATCGAATCTTCACCAGTTCTATACACAGTCATTTTAATGGCTAAAACAGATGGATCTTCAGCCGCTCTGCGAGTTAATTCAACAACTGGATCAAAAGATTGATAAGGCGAGTGAATTAAAATATCGCTTTTATCCATAGCTTCGAAAATATCTTTTTTATTATTTAATTCTTTGGGGTAGCTTGGAGTAAAGTTTAAAAATTTTAAATCTGGTCTTTTGATTAATTTAGATATTTCTAAAATTCTGGACAAATTAACTGGGCCTTGAGTAAAATAAAGATCGGTTAAGTTAATATTAAATTGTTTAATCAAAATATTAATAACATCTTCATGAGGAGCACCATTACTAATATCTAACTCCAGCCTTGAACATGCAGCGTATTTGCGATTCTGTATTTCTTGGCTAAGTGCTGATTTAATATTTTTGGTATTTAAAGTTAAAGTTAAATCAGCGGCACGAGTAACCCTAAAAGGATAACAACCGATAACTGTTAAACCATAAAAAAAATCAGCAACATGTAACTTGATGATGTCTTGCAATAAAATAAAAGTATAACTACCCTTAGTTAGTTCAAATGGCAAAGGAATGACACGGGGTAATATTCGTGGCGCTTCAACGATAGCAATTCGAGTATTCCTACCAAATTGATCTTTGCCTTCTAATTCAACCGCAAAATGCAAATTTTTATTTTGTACGCGTGGAAATGGGTGACTTGGATCAATACCTATAGGAGTTAAAATTGGTTTTAATTTTTGTTTAAAATAGTCATAAGCCCAACTTTGTTGTACACTATTCCATTGTTTGCTATCTAAAATATATATATTTTCCTTACGCAGTTTAGGAATTAAGTTTTTATTATATACATTATAAATTTCAGTATACAGTTCAACCACTGCTTTACGTAATAAAATTAAAGCTTCACCAGCAGTTAAACCATCATCCATAATTTTATCGGGAGCTTTTTTATTCCACTTTAATAATCGAGCAACTCTAACTTCAAATAATTCATCACAATTTTTACTAACAATGCCTAAATAGGTTAACTGCTCTAATAGTGGAACTCCATTCTCAGAGGCTTTAGCTAATACGCGTTTATAAAATTGAATTAAACCGATTTCACGGTTGAGCATAATTTCTTTATTATTTTCTAAATTAAACTGCACAAAAATGGCCTTATAATTAATTTAGTATAATTTTATCATATTTGGCATGATTGTTTGCATAGTTTTACGCCGTTGCGCTGGCCTAACACGGCAATCCGCTCCTAGTAGATAATGCTATAAGATTTATAGTATACTAATGCTTATATCAATAAGCATAGGAGCAATAAAGATGACAATATTAGA
>JAPJMP010000082.1 GCA_026461645.1 Burkholderiales bacterium | reverse complement strand
TTTCGGCTTTTATTTGTCAAAATATTATGTTCTTAGTTATTCATTATGTGCCATTTTTTGCGCATATTTTAAATTATATATCACAAATTTTGTTGTCATTATTAGATTCAGCAAAAGAAGGGGCACATTTTATTTTTGGCGATTTTGTTGATAGTAAAAAATATGGATTTATTTTTGGATTAGTGGTAGTCCCAACAATAATATTTTTTGGTGCAGTGATTGGCATATTTTATTTTTTTGGAATTATTCAATTTGTTATCTCGGTGCTAGCTTATTGCTTACGTAAAACAGTTAAATTATCTGGAGTTGAAAGCTTAATCTTAATTGCTGATATTTTTTTAGGACAAACTGAAGGACCACTAGTTATTGGACCGTACGTTAAAAGCATGACAAGATCAGAGCTGGCTTTAGCGTTTACTGCTGGATTAGCTAATATTTCTGGCTCAACGTTAGGAATTTATCTGGTTTTTTTAGGTCAACAAGATCCAAATCAAATTCAAATCTTTACTAATTATTTAGTGACAGCAAGTGTTATGAACGCCTTATCTGCTATTGTTTTTGCTAAAATATTATTTCCAGAAACTGAGTTTAATAATGTTTCTTCAGAAAAAATTAAAATTAACGCCCATTTTTCAACATCATTAGTTGATAGCATATTTCAAGGGGTGATGACGGGGTTTAAGATCGGTGCCACCCTAATTGCAATATTAATTGCTATTATTTCGCTAATTCATGCTATAGATCATTTGTTAGCAATCTTTGGTAATTGGATTAATATTAATGAACTAATTAAAAGTTCAAGTAATGGTTCGTTCTCAGCATTATCAATAGAATATATTTTAGGACAGGTTTTTCGAATATTTGCTTTCTTTATGGGGGTGAACTGGCACGAAACAATTAATGTTGGTAGTTTATTAGGACAAAAGGTTGCAATTAATGAGTTTATTGCTTATATTAGCCTTGAACAAATGCGCGCCACGCATTTGTTATCTCAATATTCAATCTTAGTTTCAACTTTTGCCTTAGCTAGTTTCTCAAACTTCTCATCTATTGGTATATCTTTGGGAGTGTTCAGCGTTTTAGCTCCAACTCGGCAACAAGAATTATCTAAGATGGCATGGAAATGTTTATTTGGTGCAGTTTTAGCCGGATTTATGACGGCAACTGTTGCAGGCTTTTGGAGTGGCATCTTTGGAGTTTAATTAAAGAATATAAAGGATTCAAATGTATTTAATTGCATTACATGGACTAGATTATGTGTGGATTTTATTACTGTTAGTTATAAGTTTTATTTTAGCCTATCAGCATCGTCGACACAATGTTAATAGTCAATTATTTTTATATGCTCCAAGTAAATTTGCCCTTTGGGATAATTCCCTCGGCTCATTTGGCATTATTGAAATTATTTTATTTGGTGTCATGGGTGGTTGTTTGGGCTTTAATGCTATTTATGTTATTAGTTTAACTATCTTAATCACCTTAATAATTCAACATTTTATATTAACTAAACTAAAATCTACTGCAGCAGTTAGCTTCTTAGACTATCTTGGAATCAGATTTAATAATTTATTTATGCTAGTAGTTGCTTTTTTAAGTGTTTTATTATTAATTAGTTGTATGGGGTTGGCTTTAACTTTGATGTTTAAACTATTGCAAAGTGTGATGGGGTTTGGTTTTATAAACAATTCAATGGCTTTACTGGCTTTTAGCGTAATAATAATTTTAATTGGTGGTAGAGTCGGGATTATAAACTTTAAGCTTTTTAATCAAGTAGTTTTATATCTTTGTTTTATTTTATTAATTGCATTTTGTTGGTATAAATTTGCCGGTTTAACGCCAATAATTCAAAATCTAACCAATTTAGCTCAGGCACAACAACATGCTAGCACTTATTATTTAGCGCCAGTGGCTTTAAGTAAGCAATCACGGCTTTATTTTGTGGCTATTTTAATCAGTATAATGGGGATCAGATTAATTACTATTAATACGGTAGATAATAATAACAAAGTTGGTTTGCGGTTTATAGTGTCTTTTATTTTAGTGATTATTTTGGTCTTACCTAGTATTTTTGCTTTAGCGACGCAGTTAGGTAATGGTTCAAATAATGATATTGTGACGGTAACTGCGCAATTACCAAACGGTCAAGTCGGATATATAGTTAAAGCTGAAAATAAAGTACAGCAACAAAAAAATACCGCACCTGGTATTATTCCGCCTCTATTAAACCCACAAACCAATCTAATCGAAACTAATAAATATAATTATGACGTTGCAACAATCATTGCTTTTAGACATTATTTACCTAGAGGGTTGCTATTTATTTGTGTAATTATACTATGTAGTGCCTTCATAAATTCAATAGCTACATACATGTTGTGGCTAAGTCGCATAACTTTAAAAAATATCTTATTGCCCTTAAAAATGTTGGAAAGTTATGAACAGATAGGAGAAATCTGGGCAATTCAAATAAGTGTGGTTGGCTATACTGGATTAACTTTAATTTGCGCATATTTTATGTTTTTATACTATAATTTAATGTTGTTTGTAAATTGCATTGCTTATGCTTTAGTTCTGCCTTTACTTATATGTTGTGCCGTTGTATTATTAACTCCAGCTCAGAAAAATTGATATTATGCAGAAAAAAAATAAAGTTGTTAAAGCCTGGATTAAGCGTCATGTGAGTGATCATTATGTTCATATGGCAAAAAAAGAAGGGTATAGATCACGCGCCGCATATAAATTAGAACAATTAGAAGTTGAGTTTTCGTTGCTGCATAATGTTGCAACTATTGTTGATTTAGGTTGTGCCCCCGGTAGTTGGTCTCAGTATTTGTTAAGAAAATGTTCCAAAGATATTAAAGTTATAGGTGTGGATTTATTACCTATAGAACCACTTCACAATTTGCATTTTATTCAGGGTGATTTTACTGATAATGCTATTTTGGAACAGTTGATTACTTCCATTGGAAGCAAAAAAGTTGATTTAATAATCTCTGATATGGCGCCAAATCTAAGCGGAGTTAAAACTGTGGATCAAGCGCGAGGAGCATATTTGGTTGAATTAGTATTTGATTTTGCCAGCAATTATTTAAAACCTGGTGGCAATTGCTTAATTAAAATTTTTCAAGGTGGTGAATTTGAGCAATTAGTTAGCCAGGCTCGAACAATTTTTGCCCAAGTGGTAATTCGTAAACCAGAATCATCACGAAACAGTAGTGCTGAAACATACATTGTATGTAGAAATAAAAAATCTTAAATATGTTATAATAACAGACTATTTTTATAAATGTTCATAATTTTTTGGAATAAACTATGCG
>JAPJMP010000081.1 GCA_026461645.1 Burkholderiales bacterium | reverse complement strand
TGAGGAAATGAAAAAACAATTAATCGGGTTTATTAATAAAAAATTACTAAAAGAAGCTTTGATTCAAAGTTTAGTTAAAATGAATCCGAAATATCAAGTACGTAATCCGGTTATGTTTGTTGTATTCATTGGTAGCTTATTGACAACTATACTTTATTTTGATAGCTTGTCTGGCAACTATATTGATGTTAGTTCCAGTTTTATTTTAAATATCACTTTATGGTTGTGGTTCACATTACTATTTGCTAATTTTGCCGAAAGCATTGCTGAAGGTAGATCAAAAGCTCAGGCTCAAAGTTTAAAGGGTTCCAAAAAAGAAGTTTTAGCGAAAAAACTAGTAGATTCAAATAATATATCTGATGTTACCCTTGTATCTAGTGCCAGCTTGCTTAAACATGATATAGTTTTAATTGAAGCTGGAGACGTAGTGCCATGCGATGGTGAAATTTTGCAAGGTTGTGCTTCGGTTGATGAAAGTGCTATTACTGGTGAATCAGCTCCGGTAATTAGAGAGCATGGTGGAGATTTTTGTTCGGTTACAGGCGGGACTAAAGTTCTATCTGATTGGATTGTAGTTAAGTCTACAGCTAATCCTGGGGAAAGTTTTCTGGATCGAATGATTTCAATGGTTGAGGGGGCAAGGCGCAAGAAAACTCCAAATGAAATTGCCTTGGGAATTTTATTAACTGGATTAACTATCGTCTTTTTACTAGTAGTAGTATCCTTATTGCCTATGTCAATTTATAGCGTCGCTGCAACTCATTCAGGACGCCCAATTACTATTACAATTTGTACTGCATTGTTAGTGTGTTTAATTCCAACAACAATTGGTGGTTTATTATCAGCAATAGGTGTGGCTGGCATGGGGAGAATGATGCTGGCTAACGTAATTGCAACATCGGGAAGAGCAATTGAAGCAGCAGGAGATGTGGATGTGTTGCTTTTAGATAAAACTGGAACTATTACTTATGGTAATCGGCAAGCTAATAATTTTTTTCCAATAAATGGTGTAACTGTTGCTGAATTAGCTGAGAGCTCGTATTATTCTTCACTTGCCGATGAAACACCAGAAGGTAAGAGCATTGTTTTATTATCAAAAAAATATGATTTTGATAAAAATAAAGTAAATATCAATGATATGGAATTTATTCCATTTACGGCAAATACCAGAATGTCAGGAGTAAATTTTCTGGATATACAAATTCGCAAAGGTGCCTTTGAAGAAATGGTTAAACTAATTGAGGCAGCAGGTAAGAATATTCCTGAGGAAGCGGTTAAAATTGTAAGTACTGTTGCTACCAGAGGCTCAACTCCATTAGTAGTCGTTAAAAATCATACCGTGTTAGGCGTTGTAGAATTAAAGGACATCGTTAAGGTTGGAATTAAGGAAAAATTTTTACAACTAAGACAGATGGGGATTAAAACAATAATGATTACTGGGGATAATAAGTTAACAGCAGCAGCAATAGCGGCAGAAGTTGGTGTTGATGATTTTCTTGCTGAAGCTACTCCAGAAAAAAAATTAGAAATTATTCGAAAATTTCAAAAGGATGGCTTTTTAGTTGCAATGACAGGTGACGGAACTAATGATGCCCCAGCTTTAGCTCAGGCAGATGTGGCAGTTGCAATGAATAGCGGGACACAAGCAGCAAAAGAAGCAGCTAATATGGTTGACTTAGATTCATCTCCGACCAAATTAATTGAAATTGTTGAGATTGGCAAACAAATGTTAATTACCCGTGGGGCTTTAACCACATTTAGTATTTCAAATGATTTGGCTAAGTATTTTGCAATTATTCCTGCAACATTTGCCTCTATTTACCCCGAACTCGAAAGCTTGAATATAATGCATTTGGGAACTCCATCTTCTGCAATTTTATCAGCAGTTATTTTCAATGCCTTAATTATAATAGTATTAATTCCATTAGCTATTAAAGGGGTGAAATTTAAACCAATGTCTGCGTCAAAATTATTAAGAAAAAACATCTTAATATATGGGCTAGGTGGTATTATTGTGCCATTTATCGGAATTAAATTAATTGATATAATTATTAATATGATTCATGTGATTTAGGATAGTTTATGCGTATTTTAAAAAATGGCTTATTTACCTTTGCAGCTTTAGTTGTGTTTACGGGGATAATTTATCCTTTAATTGTAACGCTTATTGCGCAGTCTTTTTTTCCTTTTCAAGCCAATGGCAGTATTATAAAAATCAATCATCAAATAATTGGCTCTGAGTTAATTGGTCAAAATTTTTCTAATAATAAATATTTATGGCCGCGCCCATCAGCAACATCTGACTATCCATATAATGCACTAATGTCTGGAGCAAGTAATCTTGGCCCAACAAATATTAAATTATATATGAATATGTTAGATTATGAAAACAAACTAAATGCAAGCAAAATATCCAATGTTCCGATCGATTTAGTTACAAGCTCGGCTAGTGGCTTAGATCCAGAGATTAGTATTGCTGCGGCATATTATCAGATTCAAAGAATTGCTATGGCACGTGATGTTAGTCCTACAATTGTTAAACAGATAATCGATGCTAATGCTAAATATCCACAGTTTAAATTTTTAGGCGAGCCAAGAGTTAACGTATTATTAGTCAATTTAGCACTAGATTCGCTAAATTATTCCAAATGAAATAAACGGAGTTATTAAATGAATTTTATATATTTAATTTCTGGAATTGTTGCTG
>JAPJMP010000080.1 GCA_026461645.1 Burkholderiales bacterium | reverse complement strand
ATACTTGTGTATATATGTTTAGTTGAATATATTAATAAAGCATTCAAAAATTAGTTTGGTTTTAACTAAAGATGTTAATTATAAAGACAATATTACTATTATTTTGACAGTTCTCATACCACATAAAAATGAATTATCAGTAGCGAAAATATGCTTATTATGTTTGCTTTTATTGTTAGTCTTTTGCTTCTACTATTACGGATAGCCAATGTAGCGTAAAACATATATAAAACGATATATATTGAATTTGGTACAATATCTTAGTAAGACGTATTTAGTAAGATTTTTAAATAGGTATATCTTAATGAAAACAACTGATGGTGTTCCGTTAGTAAAATTAATGATGCTATTAAGTAGTATGGCACCATTATTCTTCTTGATTGGAATTAGAGGAATTAATGGCGTAGTAAGTGATAAATATGTTTGGATATTTATTGCTCTGGTAATAATTATCCCTCATCTAATTCTTTGGTTTAGATTATATAGGGCAAAAAAAAGCCATGATGTTTATACAGTAAAGGTTAAAAGTGCGAGGAACAATAAAGAGTATCTGTTTACATATTTATTTACTGTATTACTACCGTTATATAGCGTATCTATAGCAACCCAAAGAGATTTAATTGCTATTTTTTCTGCTGTTTTATTTATACTATTTGTTTTGTGGAATATGAATTTGCATTTTATCAATATTATGTTTGCTTTAATGGGTTATAGGGTTTTTATATTAGAAGATTTCAATTCAGCGATTTTATTAACAAAACGAACCAAATTTCCAAGTGCTATTTCTGAGTTAAATGTACATAGATTAAGTAATTCGGTGTACATAGAATTAAATTAAATTAAGGACAAAGTATGGAGTTTTCTAATGTAGAGTTTGGAATTTGTGCTAACAATAACAGAGAGAGCATTGTTTGCCGAATACCTATTGATAACTCAGTTAAAATAGTACTAAAAGAAATGTATACTTCTTTTTATGAGTCATATCAAGCAATAGATGGAGAGGTTCGGAATTTTGAACCAAGTGAGAAGTATGGCCAATTGGAAAAATTAACGATTTCTATTGCGGATGAGCATTTAAAAAATTTTCAGCAATTATTTAATGATAATTCCATTCCGGTGTCAAGTGAGTCTTTACAGTCACTAAGCAGCGGTATACGATATTATTTTGCAATATTCTATGCGGATGGGAATAAGCATATAGGAGTTAAAAGACCATCTCAATTTAAAAGCTTATTAAAAAAGCGTAATTTTTTAATGAGATTATGTGATGATACGCTTGAATCTATTTCGGATGATGTTTTTAAGTTGGATACAGATTTTGATTTTATAATAAATGCTAATCAAATTGATATATTACATCCAATTAGTTTTGCTCTACTCGCTGATATTGATGATCAGATATTAAGCGCTGCAGAAGAAAGTACCATTAAATTGAAAGAGAGGATTTCCTTTATTAAGTTTGATGAGGTTATTGTTGAATATGTAGGTAAGTCAAAAAATGCTGCCAAATTAATTGCTTCTATTCGAATTAGAGATGATTTAGAAAAGACATCAAAAGAAAAACTAATTAGTAAGTGCAAATCCCTAAGTGTTGAGTTAACTATGCATGGCGACCAAGTACAGCCTGGTGAAAAACATGTAATGGATTTTTTACAAATATTAGATAGAAGAGAGTATGACGTTGATCTAACAGAAGACAATCCAGAAATTTACATTGCGGCTAGCAGACGCAAAGTAAATTAAAATGGCTGATGACGTTCCTTATTATATTCTGGTAAGAGTCTGTTTTAGCGTATCTTGAAATGCATGTTTTGAAGCCTCGCTTTGTGCCAGCATGCGGTATAACTCAAGCTCTTTGCGTCGATGCTTGGCCATAACATCATCAAAAATCTTATTGAAAGCCAAATCTCGAGTTTGTGGATCGTGATTTTCTTCGTATTTAGGCTTATAATCAGGATGAGCACGCATACTTTCAGCTAAATTAATAAACTTCACACGCTGCTCTGCTGGCGTGGCTTCCCAGCCTTGGAACCATTTTTGATTGAAACTACTTATAATTTCATCCAATGTATCTTTTTCTTCGCCATTACCATGCGCCCCACGTGGGTTTGGATTTTGTGGATCTAGTTCACTATCACTCGAATCTAAGCCAATTGAAGAATTAAGCTTTACTCGTTCCAAGCCATAAGTTGATAAATCAATCGTTTCAAGTAACTCATCAAACGCAGTAGCGGCTGGATCTGCAATTAGTAATTTTGGGATTAAAAATTTAAGGAACCAAAATAATTGCTCCCATTCAAGCCGTTCATATGGAATTATTGCTGCCATTTGACCATAAATTTTAACAAATTGCTTTGCTTTAATTTTATAGTCAGCCTTATCCTCTTCTCCTAGCTCAAGCAAGTTGCAGAAGCGGTTAGCCGCCACATCAATTATTGCGCTTAATTCTTCTGCCCGGGCATTATTAAAATATTGTGTAGTGAAATTTTCAACCTCATGCCATTCGTAGACCCCAGTTTCATCTAAGGATTCTTTCAATTCATGTAGTACATTAACATCTGTGGCTCGGTTAAGCGTAGTTGCTGTGTAGAAAGGATCAAATGATTCTTTAATATCATCGACTGAATTAAAAAAATCCAAAACAAATAAATCTTCGGTTTTTTTACCAAGTTTATCTGCTGAGCGATTAAGGCGTGATAATGCCTGTACAGCAAGGACTCCCTGTAATTTTTTATCTACGTACATAGCACTAAGCTTGGGCTGGTCAAAGCCTGTTAAATATTTATTAGCAACAACTAGTAAGCGGTATTCATCAGTATCAAACTTATCTCGAGTTTCATTCTCACCAAAACCATTGAGATCAGCTTCAGTATATTCAATGCCATTAACTATTTTTGTACCAGAAAATGCAATTAAAGCTTTAAATGGGTGTCCTTGGGCAGCTAATATAGTACGAGTTGCTAGAAAATATTGAATTGCAACTTCAATATTTTGTGTAATTATCATACCTTTAGCCTTGCCTTTAAGCTTCTTGGCATTAATAACCTTCTGAATAAAATGCTCAAGCATAATTTCCGTTTTAATTCGAACGGTCTGCTTATTTCGTTCTACATAAGCTCTCAACTTCTTTTGTGCTTTTTTTGTATCAAATAAAGGATTATCTTCAACTGATTTTTCGATGGCGTAGTAGCTGCGATATGTAGTATAGTTAGCTAATACATCCAGGATAAATCCTTCTTCAATAGCTTGCTTCATTGAGTATAAATGAAACGGTTTAAATTTACCATCTGGTTGCTTAATACCAAATTTCTCCAAGGTTGTTGCTTTTGGAGTTGCAGTAAAGGCAAAATAAGAAGCATTACCACGCATTTTACGTGATGTCATATAAGATAGAATCTTATCTTGTGGGTCATCGGAGTCTAGGTCATCATCTGCATTATTCCCCATGGCGCGTTGCATATTATCTGCGGCACTCCCACTTTGTGAGCTATGAGCCTCATCAATAATAACAGCAAATGTCTTATTACTTAAATCTGCAATACCATCAACAATAAACGGAAATTTCTGAATTGTTGTAATGATAATTTTTTTACCATTCTCCAAGCTAGATTTTAATTCTTGAGAGCTGTACGCCGGAGCCATAATATTCTTAATTTCTGAAAACTCTCGAATATTGTCTCGAAGTTGTTTGTCTAAAAGTCTGCGGTCAGTGACTACGATTACTGAGTCAAATAGCGGAGCTTCTAAGCTTTTAGCGCCCGGAACTGATGCATTAACCGGATAGGCTTCAATTAGCTGATATGCCGCCCAGGTGATTGAATTTGACTTCCCAGATCCAGCGGAATGCTGAATGAGGTAAGTTTTACCAACTCCATTATCGCTAACATCATTAATTAATTGTCGCACCACATCTAATTGGTGATAGCGTGGGAAAAATAATGTACGTTTACTTAAGGGATCTTTACTACTTCCATCTAATCGCACAAAGTGTTGAATAATATTGCTTAAACTTTCCCGAGTAAAAATCTCTTTCCATAAATAATCAGTTTTATAGCCAAAGTCATTTGGTGGATTGCCTTTACCGTGATTGTTACCTTTATTAAAGGGTAAAAAGAAGGTGCTAGCCCCATTTAGATGAGTGGTCATGTATATTTCTTCGGTATCTACTACAAAATGCACCAGGCAGCGTGCAAAATTCAGCAAAGTTTGATTAGTATCCCTATCAAACTTATATTGTTTTTGGCCATGCAGTTTAGCGGTTTGCCCTGTCCAGGGATTTTTCAGCTCCATAGTTATTAAAGGCAATCCATTTACGAAAATCGCCATGTCTATTTCTTCACCAGGATTTGCTAAAGAATAACGAACTTGGCGAGTAACGCTGAATTGATTTTTAGCAAAATTGTCTTTGAGTGATTGACTACTTGAGGCTAATGGTAAAACATATAGCAAGGTAAAATGTGCATCGTCTAAATCCAATCCTTTACGCAAAACATGCAAAAGTCCATTTTTTCTTATCATGCGGTCTAAGCGTTCCAGAATTTTGAGTTTCCAGTCATTACTGCGCTGAAGCTTAGCTAGTTCTGATGCTTGAGTCAATTCTAAAAATGCCCATAACTGTTTAGTATCAAAAGCAAAATGAGGGTCAAAATCATGTGGCAAGCCAATCTGAAATCCACTGCCATTCGATAGGCTGTTAACATGAGATGAGTCAGGTGCTATACCTAATATTTTGAGCTCTTCTAAACAAGTTCCAGTAAGATATTTTTCTATTGTTGCTTCAAGAGCTTGCTCGTTGGTTTGGCTTGCCATATTTATAACCTATTTAAATAAGGTACACAAAAAACTCATTAAAATAATTACTATATTTTAATTTCAAACGCACTAAATATCATAACAGAAAAGCACTTGCAGGATTCCAGTCAAATAAGAAAACCTTATATACCAATGCTTTTGCAAAAAATGCATGATCCTAGTCAAATAAACTACGCCCAATATGGCACGTACATCGCAAATTTTTTGGATTCACTTTCTGGATCTTTAGGCTTAATTTTCCCTAACTCTAATACTTCATTAATAAGCCTTGAAATTTGTGATACTTGCCGTTCATTCATTCCGAAACGTTTTCTTAATGAATTATTTGTCTTCCCGCCACTGCCATAATACTGGATAATGCAATGCTGATAACATGCATCAACACGTTCTTGTTGTGACATACTAGCAAAGGATTTTGGTGCAAATAGGATCACTTTAAATGAATTCTCTGTTTCTTCAAATTTTAACGGAGGAAGCTCAAATAATTCAATTGCGGTAACTGCCTTTTCAAGGCCAGATCCACGTTCTTCACAAATATTATAACGCCGGAAGGCTTGAGCTAATACTTCATTTCTTGATTCTGGGGTAGAACGGATTAAGCGGTCTATCTTCTTACTGGGTAGTAACCGTCCTGGATTAGATATTTCTATACGCTCATCAAATATTTCAATCATTGGACCGCTGCCACGCACTGAAAAGTCTTGGTGAATTAGCGCATTTGCGACTAACTCCCGTATAGCTATTTCTGGATAAATGGAGGTGTCTTCTCTTAGCGCATGCTTAATAATCTCACTACCAGGTAATAAACTTCTAACAAACTGGATTAAACTTTCAAAACCAATGGCATAGCCTTTGACATTAGGAAACTCCTTGCTACCAGCAATTTTAGTTTTACCTTCGTATTTTATTACACGGATAGATTTGCGGCCTAAGCCATCGAAGTTAGTTAAATCTTGTGCTGCAGCCAATGCTCCAAAATTAGTAATGTAATAGCCTGCGTCATCAACTTTATTTAACATCTTTTCCTCAGTGAACCAATACATAATTTCCTCTAAATTACCTGGAACTGGTTTTTTCAATAATTTACAAATACTAGCAAAATCAAGCATAGTAATTATTTCTGTAGGATTTTTTAAAGTGGAGGCGTTCAGTTCCTCAAATACAGGGTTCTTGCTATTTAGCATTAATCCGCCAACTTCCTGCCGAGAAGCTTTTCGGGTTGTGCCACCGCTACGGATAAAGGTATCCTCAATTGTTTTGCCGGCAATATGAACCGGTTTTATATGGCTTTCTTTAATATGAATAAAAAGTAAGGGCTTATCAGCATATTGTTCTATAGCATGATCTAAGCTAACAAGTGGGCTAACTCCATCACGGCAAAGATTAGCTAAACGCTCAATTACATTGTCTGCAAATTCCTTAGTTACACCCAATACCTTACTAGTACTATCTTCCACCCCAAAAACTAAATAGCCTCCTCCAGGTAAATTTGCAAAAGCACAAATATGCTGGCAAAGTTTATCATTTTTTGGCGATAAACGCTCCTTCCAATCAAGCTCATTGATTTCTTGTGGAATAACTCCTAAGCTATGTGCTAAATAGTTATGAGCTGATTTTATCCATGGTTTCATATTATTAGACCTTTATTTTACCTGTGACAGCATTATCAACCAATGTGGCTTTATATTCTTTAAGTTTCTCAATCTCATTTTGCTTATAACCTATCGCAATTTCAATTTTTTGACTAATATTTTGGATATATTCAACTATTTTGTTTTGTTCTTTAATACCTGGATATCCAATTTTCATATCAAAGAACAAATGCGAATAGAGTCTTAAACGAGAGGAGTGTAATCCTGTTGATCTCCTATTGTATTCATCTACGTAATTTTTGCTTTTCAATAATTCTTCTAAATAATAGCTATTAAATGTATCATTAATTTTCTGCCTATACACCCCATACGATGGGCTTACAATACCAGGTTGATCTGAAACCCCTAATGCACCCATCCAAGCCCACATAATATTTATAATTAAATCCCCGGGTTTACATAGTTTTGAACCTTCATAGCTTTCAGACATAAACATTGAAACATTTTTTTCAGAACGTGGAGTAACACCAGTTAAGTGTGATACCGATAGTAACTCTTCAGTTCCAGTAATTGACCTCTCATCAACTTCATTAAATATAAATTTAGCTCGTTTAATTTGCCAGTGAGTAGGAATGTTCCCTACCCAATGCACGCCACTCGGCTTCAGTGGTATATTGGGATTTATCCCACAGGTAACGGCATTATAGATTGTTATTTTACGATGTTCCTTAAGCAGTTCAATCATTTTTTCCGTTTTTGCAATGGCTTCATCTATTTGAAGGCTCTTTTTATCTAAAAATTTAACAATTTTTTGTTGTTCTTCAGTTGTTGGAATAAAGCATTCAAAATTTTTGATTTGGGAAATCGAAACTCCTCCAATCAATCCATTCATGGATAAAATAAATTGATCCTTAACATACTGGCTTTTAAAATAATAATAGTAATATTTAGTAATAATATTAGTTTTATTTGCTGTAAAAGATGCAAGTTTATTTACAAAACAAGCGTCAAAATTTAAAAATGCAATTTTTTTACCGGCACTACCGCCCTCAATGCATAATAAAAAACTTTCTTTTGGGGCTAATCTAAAGTAATGAACTAGCTTCTTTGGAATATAAAGTAGGTCATTCTCGCTTATTGTAGAATTATCAACATTGATATCTTTTGTAGAAATATATGGGGTTGACTCCAGATCATTTAGGGCATATTTTTCTTTTTTTGAATCTGAAATACTATTACCATTACAAATATTTAAACAATGTTTTAACCTACTTACTTTCCAATGTATAGGAATTTTAAAATTGCCGTGAGGTTGATGATTCTTAAATTTTGTCATTTGCATAAGTATTCCTACAATCCTACAATTTCATGGATTAAACCTTCACTAAGTGCCTCAAGCTCTAGGATGTCTTTAGTTACATTCTCAAGGCTTCGTAAAAGCTTAGGACGATAAAAAAATTTATTAAAACTTATTTCATATCCGATTTTCATGCTATTCAGGTTTATCCAAGCATCCGGAAGATGTGGTTTTACTTCAACGCTAAAATATTCATGTATGTGCGCCTTAATCGGTACATTTTCACTGTCACGCAAATCTGATTCAGGTTCGTACTCAATATATTCATTTTGCTTATTAGTAGCAAAATATCCAAAATCAGGTAACTGGGCTTCATCGCAACCTAAATGTTCTAGAAGTTTATTAAGCTTGCTGCTGCTTAGTTTATGGGTATTTTTGATTACTTTTGCTGCATTAGCATCATAATTACTTACTGCATTTAGAATAGAATTTTTTTCTGCACTGCTTAATTTAATTTTATTAGACTTAAGATAGTGCTCTACATTAGTTCTGAAGTGGTTAAAGTCATTTGATTCTTCAGTGCCCAGAGCCTGCATAAGTTGGATTCCTGTATCCATTAAGCTTCTTTGTTTTAACCATAATGCCGGGGTAGTTAATGATTTAAACTGCTTTGTACTTAAATCGAGTTCTTGTTTTTCGCACCAACTAGAAATTGTCTTAGTATGCTTTTCCAATGAAGTATAAACTTCATCACCAAATTCAGTATATGCCCACTCCATCGGCTCCCTCAATGTTTTATCATAGCGCAACTCAGCTATTTTTGCTGCAGAAAAACCAGCTTTAAGACGCTTAGGCTGTTCAATATTAACCTTATAATAACCAAAATCAGTATTATTAAAAATCTTTGAACCAATTCCACCATCTTCCAATGGCGTAATATTTGCCATAGCTTCATAGGTGTTGTAAATTTCTGTTATATGTTCTGGAGAAAACTCACAATTTTTATTCCCAAGATTTTTACGTAATTTACGATAGAGTGATCCAGCATCAATTAATTGTACTTTGCCTTTTCGATTAAATGCTTTATTATTGGATAAAATCCAAATATAGGTTGTAATTCCAGTATTGTAAAATAGGTTATTTGGCAATTGGATAATTGCTTCTAAATAGTCATTCTCTATAATATAACGACGAATATTACTCTCTCCACCCCCTGCGTCACCGGTAAATAAACTAGATCCGTTATGTACGGAGGCAATCCTGGAGCCATTTAAATTGTGGCTCAAAGGCTTCATTTTATTAATCATTTCCATTAAAAAAAGTAATTGCCCATCGGAAGATCGGGGTGTAGCATCAGAATCTTCTAAGTTGCCCCAGTAATCTTTTAGTTTTATTTTAAAGCGTGGGTCAATTATTTCTTTGTCTGCTTTAATATGCTTTTGGTCAGTTGTCCAGGATTTACCATATGGCGGGTTTGATAACATAAAATCAAAACTAATCCCGGCAAATTCATCAGTAGCTAAAGTTGAGCCACAACGAATGTTCTCTGGATTATTGCCTTTAATCATCATATCTGATTTACATATGGCATAAGTCTCTGGTTGGCTTTCTTTACCATAAAGATAAACATCCCCACTATTTCTAATTTCACCATCTGGGTCTTGAATAAAATTTTGGGCTTCTGTTAGCATTCCACCGGAACCACAAGCAGGATCATAAATAGTCATAATCTTGGGCAAATTGGTTTTAACAGGCTTGAAGATAATATGTGTCATTAATTCAATTACTTCTCGAGGTGTAAAATGTTCACCAGCTTCTTCATTATTTTCTTCATTAAATTTACGGATTAACTCTTCAAATACATATCCCATTCCCAAGTTTGTTAATGGTGCTAATTTGCGGCCATCTGGCCCAATAGCTTCATTTGGGGAAAAATTAATATTAGGAGAGATGAATCTTTCTAGCACCGACAATAACACATCATTATTGGCCATATTACGGATTTGATTTTTAAGGTCAAATTTATCGATAATTTCTTTAACATTTGGACTAAAACCATTTAAGTAATCATCAAAATTGGCTTGAAGCATTTGCTGACTGTTAGTTGCTGTATTATGTAAGTTTTGTAATGTCCATTTGCTGGTATTATAAAATACATAGCCAGATGAGTCCTGCAACCCACGAGCATCAAATTCAGTGAATTTAAGTTCTTCTAACTGGAATACAACTTCTTCCATAACTGTTTGCTTAGTTGGCTCAAGTAATACATCTAGACGGCGTAGGACTACCATGGGTAAAATAACATCACGATATTTACCACGCACATATATGCCACGCAGACAATCATCAGCGATAGACCAAATAAATGCAATTAACTTATTATAAACGGTT
The DNA here is from genome assembly GCA_026461645.1 of Burkholderiales bacterium. Taxonomy (GTDB): domain Bacteria; phylum Pseudomonadota; class Gammaproteobacteria; order Burkholderiales; family UBA11063; genus Aquella. The sequence continues at coordinate 5,016 of JAPJMP010000080.1, read as the reverse complement.
GTATCCACGAATATTCCTAATTTAATATTATATTTGCAAGCGTAAGAGCAATTAAATGCAAATGGAGATTATTGCTATTTTTTATTTACAAATTTTTACTGTTCTTTTCCGGCGTTAGATTAACAGGATCAATAGCGATTACGCACTATTTTTAGCCCCAAATACTTACTTTTTTCTAAAACCCATTTAAACGTAAGTAGCTGGTATTAAACGCTGGCAACAGCGTCTTTAAAAGGCTTCCCTGGCTTAAATTTAGGACTGATACTTGCTGGTATCTTGATTTCTTCTCCAGTTTTAGGATTGCGCCCAACTCGTGCTTCACGTTCTTGTATTTCAAATGTGCCAAACCCAACTAAGGCTACCTTATCTTTAGCTTTTAAAGCTTCAGTTATGCTTTCAATTAATGCCTCTAATACTGCAGTTGAGTCTTTTTTATTTACGCCAGATTTTTCTGACACGGATGTGATTAATTCAGATTTATTCATGCGGATTCCTTATGTTATAAATTATGATTTTATTATTAAGCAGCAATATTTTACCACTAAAGCAGACGTACTGACAGGTACAAACCAGTCTGTTTCTCCCAAGTTGACGAGCTTCTAAACTTATCCAGCATGTAATAAGTCTCGCTGGCGCTCAAGCAATAAATAATCGCTGAGGCGATAGTGATATTTTTTCGTATAAAAAGCTTACTAAAGCGATTGCAACATGGCTTTGGACGATATTGCAAGGGCGAGGTGAATAAAACCGTCCTCAATAATTACTCCTTTCGTCGTAATCATTGGCTTGTAAAATTTTTGATTTTTCTTTACGCTTGTGACGCGTCACCGCTAAAAAATAAATAATTTGACAACCCCGTCCTTAAAACAAATCCAAACAATTTTCTTAACACTTGTGACGCGTCACCGCTAAAAATTCTTTAAATTTCTTTTATTTTACCCTTGCGATATCCAGACAAGACAAATATGTCGCGGAAGCTGCTCGTATTTCTCTAGCTGCCAAAACCATGCTTTCATGCCGGCGTAAGCAATTTACGAAAAAAATGCTGGCTGATGGCTCTTAATAGTCTCTGACAGTAAGGGGATAATCCCCTTAACCCGTGATTGTTGCGTATCCAAGCTGATGCGTTACGCCCTCGTTGGGGCTATACAAGAGTTCTTTAACAATTTGGTAGCTAAAAGATGACTGCGAGACAAGGGGAGCAGACCCATAGCGTAAAGGTTCTTAATTTTAATTTTTTGAAAGGATTTTTTATTATGAAACCAATAGAAATTATTTTTTCTTCGGTGGTATTGGGCTTGATGGCTTTTGCTATTTTTGGCGGATTTTGTGACTTGCTGACTAGAAAAGAAAGCTTTTTAATTTTGGGTGTTGGGGCAGTACTCGCGATACTGCCACAAGTAACAAAAAGGCAATTAACATAATAACATTTTTGTAAGGAAATGCTCTCGGAAAGGGAGCATTTATATAGGTATTATAACATGGAAAATAAACTAAATAATGCAATTGTAATTTTTGGCCTGGAAAATGGCCAATATGTTTTGGCTGATATAAAATCAGCTTACCGAAAGTTAGCTAGTGTAAACCACCCAGATAAGGGCGGGAATACTGAGAGTATGCAGCTAATTAATACGGCATTTGAGGAACTTTGTAAATTCTTTGCTGGCAATGAAACCCTGGATATTAACCAGGAGGACATGCAATCACACGGTATTAACCTTGATTTTATCCAGGCATTAAAAATTATGCCAGGCGTGGTTATTGAGGTATGCGGGTACTGGGTTTGGTTGTCTGGTGACACATTCCCGCATAAGGACAAAATTAAGGACTTAGGGTTTAAGTTCTCCGGGGCTAAAAAAGCCTGGTACTGGTCGCCAACGATTGACACAACCAAGTTTAAGCGTGGTAGTCAGTCAATGAAAGGCATCCGTAAGAAATTTGGCAGCAAAATTGTAGAAACTGAGGCAATGCCAGCAATTCACTAAACTATAGCGGGAGTATTCCCGCTATATCAACCAATAATTATTTATAAATTTATAAGAGCAAACAAAATGGAACAAAAGCAACCCGCAATAGAAATTAGAAAAGTAGAGCAATTTTTAGCTAATGTAAACGTTTTAGCTGAGCTTGGACAAAGTAAGCCAAAAATTGATATTTTAAAAGCTTACCGGGGCTTTGGTGGGCTTAGGCAGTGCTTTAACTCAAAACAGTTATACGGCATGTTAATGCGGGAGATAAGGCATAACTTTGGTAAGGAACGAGAACACGAGGTTTTTAATACCTTACGCCAAAGTTGCAAAAGCGCATACTATACACCGAAAGAAATAATTAGCTTCATGTATAGATATCTTATTGATGTTTGCAACTTTAAAGGCGGGGAAATTTTGGAACCAGCTTGCGGGAGTGGGGCATTTTTTGAATATATGCCAGATAGTATAAAATCCGGTAGTAATGTCACCGGGGTTGAGATGGATATTTTAACCAGCAAGTTAGCCAGGGCATCATACCCAGAAATTAAAATCATGAACCAAAAAATCCAGGATGTGGATTTTACCGGCAAGCAATATGACCTAATTATAGGTAATCCACCGTTTAGCGATGAAGTTATAACAGATGAAGCAATGCCGGATATATCCGGTTATACCATTCATCATTATTTTATAGCTAAGTGCGTGCGACTATTAAAAGATGACGGCATTTTAGCTTTTGTTTTACCGTCCTGCTACATGGATATACCACGCAAAAATACCCGTGCAATAGTAGATAATGAAGCGGTGCTAATTGATGCGGTACGTTTACCCGACAATTTATTTGAGCAAGCAACTGTTACCGTAGATATTGTTTTTATCAGAAAGACCGGCCAGAAGCTACATAATTTTGTTGATACTGTGGAGCTGGTGCAGGATGGTAACAAAGACAGTATAAACCAATACTGGCAAAATAGGCCACAGCGAATTTTAGGCGAGCTAAAATTAAAATGGGTGGAAGTTTATAAGCGATATGTGCCGACTTGTACAGCAGAGGATACTCAGAAAGTTTTAGATTGTCTAGCTAGTTGTCAATTTGACCAGGCTACAAAAGATAATTTTAATGCTATCACCTTTAAGCGGTTGGAACCGGTAACGGTGCATTATAAATTGCAGCAGTTAAAGGCTGGAATAGCTGCCTTGTCTGATGCTAACCTGGTAAACCTGGCAGGAGAGCTTGCAAAGCTAACCGTGCTAACTGATGAGGTAATAGCGACTATATAATATTAGGGGCGGAATCCGCCCCTGGGGTAAACCTGCTATAAAAGTAAATCACCAGGTCTAGTTTTAAGATTACAAGTTATGGAAAGTATAAGAGCAAATTCGCCCGGCACTGAAGTGCCCACCCGCCCAATAGCTAGATAGTGGTGTAATAAATATGCAATTTATTACACCACAGTAATTTAGTCCCAGCGGGCGAATTATCACTGATGAAGATTATTAATTATGATATAGTCAGAATTAGAAGTTACTTTGCTCTTTTCAATTTCAGACGTGTAAGAAATTATGTAGCCTTTATTTTACCTTAATAAATAATAGTAATTATAGGGTATAGCCTAAAGTTACTTGTTCAAAATACTTTAAATAAGTAACTTTAGGATTAAAATTTAAATTTAATTACTATAAGTAATGAATGTTATAATACCTAAAGTTACGTTTTAGGGTAATTAAGGTTATGAGTGGACAAGATATTGGATATGTCAGAGTTAGCACTGTTGAGCAGAATTCAGAGCGTCAATTGGATGGTATCAAGCTAAATAAGATTTTTACAGATAAATGTTCGGGTAAGGATACCAAAAGACCACAATTACAATTAATGATGGAGTTTGTACGGGAAGGTGATACTGTCTATGTTCATTCTATGGATAGACTAGCCAGAAACCTTGATGATTTACGTAGTACCGTAAATAAGCTGGCCAACAAAGGTGTAGCAATTAAATTTGTCAAAGAAGGATTAATTTTTAACGGCAAAGAAGCTCCTATGGCTACGTTGATGTTATCAGTAATGGGAGCATTTGCTGAGTTTGAGCGCTCATTAATACGTGAAAGGCAGAAAGAAGGTATTGTACTTGCTAAAAAAGCTGGTAAGTATCGTGGTCGGAGCAAATGTTTTACAGATGAGCAGCTAAATGAGATTCAGCAAATGGTTAAAGAGCGATACAAAAAAGTAGATATTGCTAAAAAATTTGGGGTAAGTCGAAATACTTTGCATCGTTATATAAAGGACTCCCCTGCCCCAATACCTGCAACTGAGGCATTGAAAACTATTAAAATTTTATTGCGGTTAGTAGTTGAAAATAATAGTCAATGGGTTCGTGGTAAAAAGAAGACTTATGAAGATATAGAAATGTTTACCCTACCCTATTATGATTTTGAAAAAACTAAAAATGAGCATGAATATATTCTAACTATTGAGTATGAAGACGACACAGATTTAGAGGAACAAATAGACGACTTATACTCTGAAATTGGGTCAGCGGCGGATAGTCGGAATTGCTTTATTGATGATACTAGCATTTCTACGTTAGATAACGAGAAGCATTGGTATTGAGACTTTGTTGAAGTTACGTACTATATGCACTATGCATAATGTAAGTACTATTGCTCAACTTCTTTAGTTCTTGCTATTAAAGTTTCATTATCTAATGTATTGAAATGACATAAAGCTGCTGCAATCACCTTCGAATCATTGCTTTCAATATCAAGTAGTCGCAATCTTGAGCCAATTTGTTTAATAATATCTAATGCATTTTGAGACAGGTAGATGGTTTTTCTTTTTCCTGGTAATGCTTTAGGATTAGATTTGATTTCTTGGACAACCTCCTCTTTTTTTCCAAAAACCATATCAGCTTTGCTAAACTTATCAATTCCTATATCTTTATCTTGAACAACTTTTTCTTCTTCATTTAAAGAAAGCCTTAATTTACTTTGAGTGTCATTTTTTTTCATATTAAAATCTTTTTAAATATTTATTCATATGGTATGAAGT
>JAPJMP010000079.1 GCA_026461645.1 Burkholderiales bacterium | reverse complement strand
GTATAAACTTTTATAACATAAGCATAAAATAGTTATTTGCCTATAATAATTACTTTTTTCCTAGCCCTGTAAATTATACAATAAATTGGTTTGAGAGGCCATTACACCACCAATTACAGTAACCTTATTAAATTGAGATTTTTGTGCAATTTTTTCAGGATTAATTTCAATTTGATTGCCATAATGTTTATTTAAATAGCTAATCGATGTGCCATAAACAACTTTTGAAATTCCAGTGTATATTATCGTTCCCATACACATTGCACAAGGTGCAGCAGTAGTAATTAGTGTGGTATTCTGCCAATTGATATTTTTATATTTTTTAGCACAAGAATAAATTGTCATAATTTCAGCGTGTATATTCAAATTTAATGCTTTATCATTTTGATTTGTATTGATACACAAAATTTTACCCGAGGAGTTATCAATAATCATTGCCGCAAATGGAAAGTCAGGTTTTGAAGTTTTAACTAAATTTACTAATTTAAGCATGTCGTAATTATAATTTGGTGATTGAGCTGAAACTGTTGTGCTAGTTATATTTTGTGCATAGGATAAATTAAAAAACAATGCTATTAGCAATAATACTTTTTTTATGCAGGATAAATCCTTTACAAAATTATTTAAATAAAAGTGGCACCAATTACTGCACCACCTGCGATTAAAATTAATGGATGAAGCTTAGTTTTAATATTTAGAAGTATTGTTATACAAGTGATTGCTATTAATTGGAATGATACTCCATCAACATGAAAAGCAATAGTATAGCCATTAGCAAATAATAGACCAATAGCAATTGGAGTCATACTTTTTCTTATTAAAGAAGACCAAATTGATGTGTGGTATAAATTAGTGGTATGCTCAAAGAAAATAGCCAGCAGACTTGAAGGGCCACACATTCCAAGTAAAGTAACTAATCCGCCAATTAAGCCAGCAACTTGATAGCCAAATAAAGTTACTATCTGTAAATTTGGGCCAGGAGCTATTTGTGCAATTGTATATAATGCAAAAAATTGATCATCCCGTATCCAATGAGTAGATTCAACTAAGTAATGATGAATGGTAAATAAGGTAGAACTAACACCACCAACCGCTAATAGTGAATAGAAGGTAAAATGCCAAAAAAGAGCAAATAATTTATTTAATTCCATGATTTAAGCCTCTTTTTTTATTCATTATTAAATTAAAAATAATTGTTAACGGAATAAGTATGATTAGAATTAGGCTTAAATGCAAATGAAAAATTATAAGTAAAGTAAAAATTATACTAATATAAATCATCGCTTTAATGCGGTTTCCTTGCTTCATAAATAATTTAATACTAGTGCTTAAAATTAGTCCCGCAGCTACAGCTGACATACCAATAAAGGCATGGTTTACAATAACGTTATTGCTGTAGCGATTATATAAAAAGGCACAACCAAAGAGAATAAATGATGGAATAAGGAGTAGGCCTAGAAAAGCTGCAATAGCGCCTTTGAGACGTGCAAACTTCCAGCCGAGCATAACCCCTAAATTAATAATATTTCCTCCAGGTAAGATTTGACTTACGCCCAATATTTCGACAAATTCTTTATCGTTAAGCCACTTATTTCGTTCTACAATGTAGTGATAAGCCAATGGCATTACGCCACCAAACCCCATAACACTAAGGAGTGTAAACTCCCAAAATATTGTTGCTGGACTTAATGTTTTCAAAGTATTTGTCTGCATAATTATAAACTGGTTAATGATTAGAACATGATTGAGCTAACAATTTATATTGATCATTTTTAATTGGCAGCTTAATCTTACTTAACATATAACAGTATCCATATCCCCAGCCACAAACGTGAGGGAAAAAAAGTTTATTGTTATCGATACTGTAACAATTATCTGCTTTCATTTGCGCAAAAATTTGAGCAACAGTATAACTAGCAAATTTCTTAGAATAATAATCTTCTGATTTTACAGCAGCGGTAATTACAATTTTATTATTTTGGGGGAAAAATTCATACCAGCCTAAATCATTTTTTTCTGCATATGGTGCTGGATTAATGGTTCTAATTCTTAGGTTATTTGATTCAATATAAATTTGATTAGCATATGCTTCAGAAGCAACTGAACTTAGTTTATATTGATTTTGCTCATTAATGGTTAAAAACTGATAATGTAAATCTGTGTCCTCATCAATAGTACCACCGGCACCACCCCAAATTATATAAACTGTAAAACTTTCGATTTGTGCCTTACCAACCAAATATAACACAGCAAAGTCGTTGCTGGTTTTAATAATTTTATTATTAAAATATAAGGTTGAGATTGCGGTTGACTCATTGGTTGCAATAGAGACATGGTCTATTTTATTTAAATAATTAAGAGTAATAAAACTATTGGCATTACATAGATTGCAAATTACGAATAAAATAGAAATCAATAAAAAACGCATAAATGATTATCCTTAGATTAAAGTTCAAACTTAATAAGCACTCTATTTTACCAAGAATTAGTTGGCTAGACTAGGAATATTGTTATAATATTAAGCAACAAATAATTTTAGCCTTAAGCAAATTAATTTGTTTATGTTAAAATTAATTATATTTAATGCTAAAGAAAAAATATGAGTCCAGTTTTAAATTTAATTCAAAGTACCGAAATTGAAGGCAGAAATGGTCTATTAGAAAGTTTTTTGCAACAATTACAGCAATCAATATATCAACAAGTATTTACCTCAATTCAAGTAATTGTACCCAATCATGCATATGTTAACTATTTAAAAAATATTGTGGCTAAGAGGTTTGCTGTTTATGCCAATATTGATTTTGTAGTTTTACCAGGTCCTGTTCTGCAAAATTTATTTAGTGATAATAATCCAAATACGCAATTTATTGATTTTAATTTAGCCAGATTTGTGATTTATGATTATTTATGTAAACACACAATTGACAGTAGTGATGCACTTGAATTAAATCAGTATATTTATACCAACGGCAAATTAGATATTAATAAAATATTTGCATTATCTACTG
>JAPJMP010000078.1 GCA_026461645.1 Burkholderiales bacterium | reverse complement strand
TTTGTTGGTTGCATTTTTGCATTATTTGCTTGTTCTATACTTAGCTCAACCTGGACGGCAAATAAAGTTATTGGTAATGCAAGAGTATTTAAAATTGTGCCCGGTACTTTAAACAATCAAAATACTTTACAAAAATCAAGGCATCACTAATTATTAACTTTTACTCAGTTTACTATCAAAAGTCCACGATTCATTTTAGAAATTCCAGCTAAAAGATAAGAGGTTGTAAAATAAAGAGAGATAGAGACATAGCGGAAAAGCATTTTTCTTAAACTTTTAATTAAAAATTTTAAAATATAAAAAGCTCTACATAAATAACACTACCAACTTTCTTTAATTAAAGAAGTGGAAGATAAGTAGTGCTGTGGCTAATTTTATGCATCTTAATACATGGTGTTAGTTTGAAACCATGCTTTCATTTACGAGTAGTATATAATTGTGCTAAAATATTAGTTAAAACCAAAAGTTATTACTGAACGATAAGAGATGGTAAACAAAGTAGCTATATGATAGTTGTGATGTTTGACTAAAATAGTAAAATTTCTAATAAGAATTATGATCCAAAATATCACTCAAAGTTGCGAAATTAAATTTGGTGAATTTATTGAAAACAGATTAACGGAATAAATAGAAAACATCGAGGATACTATTCTAGACAATAAAATTGGATTAGATAAGCATACAATTAAACCATTACACGCTGATCAAATATGTAAGAAAATCAACACACTTTTTCTAATAGAACAAAAAATTAAAAATGACCATGATATGACAAAAAAAAGAGAACAATTGACTAATTATGTCAGTAAAATTTCTGTATTAAGAAAAAGCTATACACATGCCTAATCCGCAAGATTTAATTAATAAATATCCCCGCACAAATGAGGATTTTAGAAAAATTATCGACTTAGTTCAACATGGTGGATTTATATATGCTTTATGTAGAATTATAAAAAAAGATGTACATGAATTCGATGGTAATTCATATAAAGTATTGAATTCTAATGAGCTATATTTTTTAATAGGAATGTGGCTAAAATATGGCAATACTGATATATGTAATTTTGATGATTTACCAAAATGTGATAATTTAATTAGCTTGATTTATGAATACATGCATAACCTACATTTTTCAATTTGCAATCATGAATATTATGCTAAAGATATACATAATACTTCAAATGGTAATACTAGCTTTAATGACATCACTAAGGCGTTTCTTGGAGGAAGTGTATCGATAACCGAGCAGTCATTTTATAGCGGAGACGGTGGATATGGTTATCAATATATTGATTTGACACAGCAGTTATATTCCAATGATCAGGATTGGCTAGCTAGACTAGGCTTGCATGTAAATCAAATATCTCTAAATTTTGAGCATATTTGTAAAATAATCTCAACAAAAATTCATAATACACCCCCATTTTTGACTGCAAATACAGCTAAACAAATGTATACACAAATTCTAAATAGCAATGGGTTTAATAAAAAAGAGGAAGGGGTTAAACTAATTGAGCAACTAGCCCAAAATTATTTCACAACCATAAAACCATATTATGATCATTTTAATATGTTTGTCATCTCTAACTCCGAGCTTATTAATCTGCCAGATGTAAGAATTTTTCTTGAATTATTTGCAAAACCAATTTCTTATTATCAACAATCTGAATTTAAAAATATTACTGATATTAATCAATTTATGATTTATCCAGTAATTAAATTAGACGATGAAAGATATTTCATCCCATTAATTCAGCTATTAATGAAGGTTTGCTACTTCTCACCAAGATATTGGATGTTGCAGGACAAAAACTATTCATCACAACACGGTACAACAATTGAAAGCATAGTACAGCAAAAGTTAAATAAGATATTTGTGGGTGGTACAACATATAAGTCAATTAAAATATCCGCCTCAAAGAATGCTACTATTTCAGATATTGACGTACTATGTTGTTATGCTGATATTGCAGTTTGTGTACAAATAAAATCTAAACGAATGACTCATCAGGCAAGATGGGGAGACAATAATTATATTGAGGAAGATTTTAAAAAATCGGTGCAAAAGGCCTATCAGCAAGCCATACTTTGTAAAACACATTTATTAGCAAACAGTCAAACAGTCAAGTTTTGCAATGATGAAGATCAGCCAATTACAATACCGTTAGTAAAAGAAGTTTATATCCTTATCGTTGTTAACGATGACTATCCAGCATTAAATAATCAATTAAAAGCATTTCTACAAAAACAAACAGGTGAATCATATCCCATCGCTTTAACAATTTTTGATCTAGATATTATTACTACTTATTATGCTAAATCCCCAATAAAATTTCTGTATTATTTGTACCAGCGTTCAAAATATATGGAAGAAAAAATATTTTCTTCCGAAAAAAATGCTTTTGCACAGCATTATATTAAAAATACGATATATTATTCATGTATAGATCCCTTTGATGGCAATTCATTCTTATTGGAACAAAATTATATTAATAGCAAAACTGGGATATTGGAACAGGACGAATTAATTAAATTGGTGGATAAACATCAACCACCATTATTTAAAAAGTTATGCGCAGAATATGAACAACTCCCTAATATCGAATATCAAACAATAAAAATATTATGGTTATTATATGGGATTAATTTAGCAAAAAGATGCGGTTTTGTAAATCTCTTAAATAAAATTAAGCAAACCAATTCCGTTAATTCAAATCCCCAAAAGCTATTCATAAAGGTACCCGATAGCGAACTGCTGATAATTATTTATTGTTTTTCATCCAACATAGATAAACAACTTTTCCAATGGGTGCAAAATGACTATTTGCAACACAAAATACCAGAGTATAAGGCATATTTAATACTCTTTTCTTCAAGAAACAGCAAAAGTATTCAATGCTGTTCTATGTTAGATATAGAGGATGGCTATGATTTCAGATAAAAATATTTTTAAGTTTATTGATTTATTTGCTGGTATTGGGGGATTTCATCTAGCTTTAAAAAAACAACTACATGGGATGATAATTACGCTTCAGGAGGCTATATTTTAATAAAACAAGAAGGCGACATGCTCCTGTATCATGTTATCAAAGATTACATACTTAAAGATTTTTTAATGCAAAACTAGATACTACTTCAACTACAAGACATCGATTTGGTAAAATATACAAATAAGAATGATTTGACATTTAGCTTTTATTGACCTATATTGCAATAAAATGGTATATTTTAAAATTCCTAAACATTTCTAAAATAAAAAATTCATCCCACGTAATAAATTCGTGTGGGTTTTTTATCCGATTTCAGCATAATTCATACATGATTAAAAAATAACTATTGATTTTACAGTTATAGTTCTTTAACAATTCGGATAATACCCAAAGATAGCTGCATGAAGTATGGGGAGCAGACCCTGGGATACATTGGATCTAATAACCAATATTT
>JAPJMP010000006.1 GCA_026461645.1 Burkholderiales bacterium | reverse complement strand
GTTATATGACTGATTTCCAGTTGCACCACATTTATTCCTTTAGAATTAAATCCAGCAATACATCCACATAAGTAACACTCCCATAATCGAATAAAATTATCTTTAAAGCCTAAATTTTTGATTTCCTGTTTTTTGATTATAAACTGTTGTAACCACTGTGTTAAGGTTTGCGAATAACTATCTCCAAACTCAAATATTTCATTACACTCTAGATCAACAGATTGTAACACTTTGGTTATTTCTGCTAGAGAAGGAAGCATTCCTCCTGGGAAAATATAACTGCGCATTATATCGGTGTTTTTTGCATATTGAGCAAAATATTCATCTTTGATTATGATGGTTTGTAGTAAAATTTTGCCATTTGCTTTAAGGAGTTTTTTTAGTGTTTTAAAATATGTATACCAGTATTCTTTACCTACAGCTTCAAGCATTTCAATTGATACAATATAATCATAAGCACCTTGTTGTTGGCGATAATCCTCAACCGCAATTTGCGCTGTTGTATGCTGTAAACGTTGTTGAGCATAGGATGCCTGTTGAGGTGATAAAGTAATGCCTTTAACAATATGCCCTCTTGCAACGGCCAGTTCAGCAAACCCACCCCAGCCACAGCCTATTTCAAGAATTGTAGCTGGAGTTTGGCTAATTCTATCAAGTAATCGATCATATTTATTATATTGTGCAGAGGTAAGTGATTCATCTTTTAATTTAAATAGTGCTGATGAGTAGGTCATACTAGAATCAAGCCATTGTTGGTAAAATTTATTACCTAAGTCATAATGAAATTCGATATTTTTCTTACTTCTTTTGAGAGTATTCCGTTTTGTAAATAGAACGATATTAGATATAAATTTAAATAAACTATTGCCATAATTATAACTACGGTATAAATCATTATTTTGTAACAAGAAGTTTAATAGTGATAATAAATCATTGGTTTCAACCTTCCCTGAACGATAGTCTGTTGCAAAACCAACTTGCCCCATTAGTTTTATATTAAGAACTACTTGCCAATTATGTAAAATAACATTAGCGTGATATCCAGGATTTGCTCCGGTTACAGTGATTACTTCACCATCTGGAGTGGTAAGGGTAATTTGTCCATATTTTATTTTGCTAAATGCTTTTTTACATCTATTTTTGATAAATTGCTTATACATTTTTTTCCTTAACTATTATTTGTTTTTTGGGTGATAAGTAAACGGTAAACCTTTTAACAATAAGCGGAAAGCTTCAAAATATATGCCTATAACAATTTTATATACGTTGATTGGAGCAGTAAGAATTGTTTTGCTAAAATTTTTATCTTCAAATTTAACTAAGCTACAACTAAAGCCAATATTTAAAATATCACGACCTTCTTCATAAGTGTCAATTCTAATATCAATTGTTTCCTCAGTAAAATTAAAATGCCACCGATATTCTTCATTCATATGCATAAAAGGGGATACATGTAATTTCTTTTTACTGATTATATGTTTTTGTTGTGGATCAAGAAGATAATAGCAGCGCTCTTTCCATGGAATATTAGATCCTTCAGCAAGAATATATTTAAGTTCATTTACAGCATTAACAACTAAATATAGATTAAGTGGACTAAAATATACTCCTAAATTACTAACTTGGCCTAGTAGATAAACTTTATCCTGTGGTTCAAGCGTCGCTCCCAACTCAGCAAGTTTTAGTTGCAGTCTTTGTTTAATGGGGAGTTTACCACCGCCACGTAAATATTTTTTGGGAGAAAAACGGTAAATGGCCCATTTTTTAGTATTTATCAAGCGGGAATTGGTATTTAGTTCATCAATTTTGTCAAGATCAAGCAACCACATATTTATTTTATATTCAAAATAATTTTGCTTCGGTTCAAAACGTCGATGCCATAGTTTACCTATACATAGGGCATTATTATAGAATAGTTTCATCGGTTACTCCTAAGTGATTACAGACTTTTATGGCACTATTAACCCCATCTTCATGAAATCCATTGCCCCAGTAAGCACCACAGTAATGGATTCTGTCACTTCCAGAAATATTTTGCCACTTTGTTTGTGCAGCGATGACAGCGTGAGTAAATATGGGGTGATCATAATTAAATTTAGCTATTATTTTTTCTTCAGAAATTAGATCTGATGAATTTAAAGTTATACAATATATTTCATCAGTTTTTAGTTTTTGAAGAATGTTCATATTATAAGTAAGAGTAGTTTTTTTATCACTTTGTTCTGTTACCAAATAGTTCCAGCTGGCATAAGCCAATTTTTTCCGGGGTAATAATGTAGTGTCTGTATGCAAAACAACTTCATTGCTGGAATATTTAATAGCACCAAGCACTTGTTCTTCCAACGTTGTTGGTTGCTTTAACATTTTTAAAGCTTGAGTTGAATTGCATGCGCAAATTACTTCATCAAAGATTTTTGTTTCATTATTTTCAAAGGTAACTTCAACACCCTGTTGCTTGCGAATTAAGTGTTTGACTTGTGAGTTAAGATGAATTTTATCATGAAAGCCAGTAGTAATTTTGTTGATGTAGGTGCGTGAACCACCAGCAATGGTATACCATTGCGGACGATTATAGATATCTAGTAGACCGTGATTGTTAAAAAAATTATAAAAGAAAGCAAACGGGAAATTAAGTGCTTGGTTTTTACCTATGGACCAAATAGATGCTACCATTGGTAAAATGTATCCATCAACAAACCATTTGCCAAAATTGTTACGAGCTATAAACTGTTGCAAAGTTTCATTCGGCAAACCTGTGTTTTTTTTAGCTAGTCGGTTAAATTTAAATATATCATAAATAAGTTTAATAAAATAGGGGTTAATTAAATTTTTTCGATTAGCAAACAAAGCGTTAAGATTATTACCATTATATTCAAGGCCACAGGCATCGTTTCTAACCGAGAAACTCATTTCAGTAGAATGATAGGCTACATGTAACTTATCCATCATTTTTTTAAAATTTGGATAGGTGCGATTATTAAAGACAATAAACCCGGTATCAATTGCTAAATTATTTACATTCACAGTATGGGCATGTCCACCACTATAATTGTTGCTTTCAAAAATTTCAATATCAAACTTTTGCTGCAGCAAATAACCACAAGTTAAACCAGAAATTCCGCTACCAATAATTGCTATTTTTTTCATAATGATTGCTAGTAAAGTATTAAATATTTAAAATTTGCCATATAAATTATTTTTTAAGGCTTAATTTATCAAAAATTTTACCTGGATTAAATAAATTATGTGGATCTAAAACCTGTTTAATGGTTTGTGCCAGTTTATAAGTCGTTGGATCTACATACCGTTGATACAATTCTTTTTTTATTTGTCCTATTCCATGTTCTGCTGAAAAACTTCCATGTAAACTATTTACATCTTGATAAACAATTTTGGAAATTTCTTGACTTAGATGTTGATAATCAGCAGCTGAGGTTAAATGTACATTATAATGCAAATTACCATCCCCTAAATGACCAAAGACAATTAAATTAAAAGCATAATTATTTTGTGTCAAATTTAAGCAATTTAAATTAATAAATTTTTCAATGT
>JAPJMP010000001.1 GCA_026461645.1 Burkholderiales bacterium | reverse complement strand
TTTTAGCATAAAATAATTTCCAGTTAATTCTTCTTAAGTTGTTTTTTTCTTAATATTAAACCAACACTTGAAAGTACAATACCTAATAAACCAATAAAAACTATAATTAAACCTTTATGATGACTAATCCAAAAATCTAAATCATCAATTGAACTCATAAATACACCTTATGTTAAAAACTATAATAGCCAGCAAAATTACTATTTTTCAAATTATTTACTTTTTGTTCTTCAATGGCATAAGCATTATGTACCTCTGGTAACTGCTGAATTTGATTGAGAAACTTTTCAATATGGGGAAACTTATTCAATTCTATAGCACTAATTCTTTTACTCCATCTTAATAAGCCAAAGGCTTGAACATCAACAATTGTAACCACATCAGAAATAAAGTAACCATTATTGGATTTTAAATGTTGATCGATAATATTGAGTTTAGTATATAGTAAATTTAAAGTAACGGTTTTAAATTGTTGTAGTTCTGTTTCACTAACGAATCTTTGTGCATGTAAATTTAAACTAAATGCGTTATGTAATTCTGAGGATAAAAATGATAGCCATTGATAAGTTTGTGCTCGCTGTGCTGTACCAGTTTTTTGTATAGGAAATTTATCACTATATTTATCCAATAAATAAAGTAATATGGCACTATTTTCAGCAATTGTTAATTTGCCATCGATTAATGCTCCCACTTTTCCGGTCGGGTTAATTTGTTTAAAGAAATTACTCGACCGAATTTCTGGAGTTGTTATACCAACCTTATATGGCACTTTTAACCAATCTAATGTTGCAAGTGAACCAAATGCACAAGCTCCCGGTATTATAAATAAAGTAGGTTGATTAGTCATTTATATCTCCTTCATTGGGTAAATTATTATTTTTTGAATTTGGGTTTTTAAATTTGTTTCTAAAATATTGTTGAACGCGGTTAAAGAATTTTTTTTCTCTATAAGATAATAAAACATTTAAATGAATAAAAAACTTAAAATGATTAAGTGATAAAAGCATTACAGCTACAATACTGGTAAAGATTGCAACTAAATACATAGAATAAGCTACAGCCAAACCAATGGCGGCAGCAAACCATATATTTGCAGCAGTTGTGATTCCTTTGATGCGATTATTTTCTTTAAAAATAATTCCAGCACCCAAAAAACCAATACCACTAACTACCTGAGCAGATATACGTGTTGGATCCACTGAAGTCTTACCATCATAGATTGCACTACCATGAGCATATATTGAAATTAAACCAAAAAGGCATGATCCCATGCAAACTAAAGCATAAGTTCTAACACCTACTGGAGAGCCATGTAGTTGCCTTTCAAATCCAATAGTTATGCCTAGAATTGCGGCCAGAGTTAATTGCAGTATTTGAATGCCTTGCATATTTCAAAATTATCCCAAAATTATGTAACTATAACATTTTAGCATTAATTGCCAAGATGTAGAATGGAATTTTAAATACAAATTTTGTAAGGAAAAACATAAGAAATAACAACAATAGTGTCAAAAATAGTGTGGCTATATTGATTTTTAAGAAATTTACTATTAACTTAATATGAATTTTAGTTAGTATTGCTTCTAAGAATACAAATGATAGTCATTAATCCATTATTATCATGACATACTTTTTAAACATTATAACTATAAATAAACCTAGTTGTTATAGTATGGGGCTGTGGAAATTGCATTTGCTTTTTTATGAGCAAATAAATCTAATTTTTGTTGTAATTCTTCAAAAGAATTAATTTTTGAAATAAAATATGAAGCCAACCCATATAAAGGTTTTAAAAAACACGGAAAAGTAATATCATGTGTCAATTTGAAATCTTCAAGATTATCTTCATTATAATTAAAAATATACTGTTTAATATAGTTTAGGTTTGACTTAGCTAAATGTTGATGCATTTGAAACTTATCCATTCTTAAAATTGATGTTTTAGAATCATTTGCATAATTAGGTGTTAATTTATTAGCGATTATATCTGTTATATGTGTATAGTTTTCGGTCCCGTTTATAACAAAATCAATAGCATATGGTTTAAGTATTTCTTCAATATTATCATTATCGTTTAAATTAATAAAAATTTGTTTATCAAAGTAACTAGGATCAGGTCTGAAATATTCGGTAATTTCATTAGCCTCGGTAGTATATAATGCAATTGTTTTATGTTCAGTTGATTTAAAAAAATCGCTTAAATATTTAGTTGAAGAAAAGGGATTAACTAATAAAATATTCATACTGTTCCTTTAATATTGAAATTAATTTTAATTGAATTTTTATATCTGAAATATTCAAAAGTTTGGCGTTAAGAAACGTATTCTATCATACATTATTATATTACATTATAATTATTTTAATCACATAGCATCTGAATATAAATGAAGTGTTATGCTATAATAACGTTAATAAAAAAGGGGTTAAAGTTTTTTAGTAATTGATGGGGGTATAATGATAAAGAAATATTTGAGTTTTGTGGTGTTAGTTTTAAGCTTTGCTTTATTTTGTATGAATATAGCGAATGCTATTCAACCAGCATTTAGCTCAGATCAAGAGCAGCAATTTATTAATGTCTATGCTAAACAATATAATATTCCAGTTGATTTTATTAAAAAAACTCTTAAACATAGTGTTTTTCAATATAGCACTTATAAAATGCAAGAGGACATAATGAATGCTCCTGTTAACTATAAGGGTAAGAGTTGGGAGCAATATAAAAAACAATTTATTAATACAGCAAATATTAAGCGCGGTGTCAACTTTATGTGTAATAATTTGGATACCTTGAATCAAGCTGAAGAAGATTTTGGTGTGCCTGCTTCTGTTGTTGTGGGGGTAATTGGAGTAGAAACTTCATTTGGTTCATTTACTGGTAAATATAGAGTTTTAGATACTTTGACTACTTTAGCTTTTAATTCTCCACGTAAAATCGATTATTGGCAAAATGAACTCGCTAAATATTTAAAATTATGTTATATGTATAATATCAATCCTGAAAAACTAATTGGATCAATTGACGGTGGTTACGGCCTTGGGCAATTTATGCCAAGTGCCTATATAGATTATGCAGTAACTACACAAAAGGGGCGTTATCCTGATTTGTTAAATCAAGATGATGCTATCATGAGTGTGGCAAATTATCTAAAACAGCATGGTTGGAAGCGGGGTGAAATGGTAACGATGACAGTTAAACACGACTATAAATCATGTAACAAAATTTTTTGTGATAGCAATGAGTTAAAGCATAAAGTTTATCAATGGAGAGAAAATGGTGTTAAAACTAATTATGCTGTTGCAAATACTGTACCTGCAGAATTAATTACTTTCAAAAATCCTAAAAGAAAATACTCGTGGCTTGCTTTTCATAATTTTTACATAATATATACTTATAATCATAGTCTAAAATATGCTATGGTAGTTAATCAATTGGGTGAAGCAGTTGCTAAAAATGTAGCAAATTATGGCTGTGAGTAATAACTGTGTTGCAAATTACTGAATTAAAATTACCTTTGGATCATAAAGAAATTGATCTAATAAATCAAATAATTAAAACACTTGGAATTAAGCCTTTAGATTTAATTAAATATGAAATTATTCGCCGCGCTTATGATTCCAGAAATCCGACTAAAATTCTTTTAATTTATACAGTAGAAGTATTATTGACTCAAGAAAAAGTAATTTTACAAAAAAATTCAAGAAACAATAAAATCTCTGTAGCGCCAAATAGGGATTACAAATTTGTTACTCAGGCATCAACACACCTTAAAACTAGACCAATAATTATTGGTTTTGGACCATGTGGATTATTTGCTGCGTTAATTCTGGCGCAAATGGGGTTTAGACCAATTATTCTTGAGCGTGGTAAGTCTGTGCGTGAAAGAACTAAAGACACTTGGGGCTTTTGGCGTAAAAGTATTCTCAATATTAATTCAAATGTTCAATTTGGCGAAGGTGGAGCTGGAACATTTTCTGATGGAAAGTTATATAGCCGAGTAAAAGATCCAAAATTCTACAGCAGAAAAGTCTTAGCCGAATTTGTTAAAGCTGGTGCACCAGAAGAAATTCTTTATATTAGCAAGCCTCATATTGGCACCTTTAGATTAGTGTCAATGATAGAAAAAATGCGTCAAACAATACAGCAATTAGGTGGTGAAATTAAATTTGAAAGCAAAGTTGTTGATCTAATCATTAAGGATAATGCTATTCAAGGGGTAGTGCTCGAAGATGGAGAAGAAGTATTAAGTAATTATGTGATTATGGCTGTTGGGCATAGTGCACGAGATACTTTTGAATTACTTTACAATAAAAAAGTATTTCTGGAAGCCAAACCATTTTCAGTTGGTTTTAGAATTGAACATCCACAGTCATTAATTAATCAATCGCGTTTAGGGCAACATGCAAATAATCCATTAATTGGAGCTGCTGATTACAAATTAGTTCATCATTGCTCTAATGGTAGAACTGTTTATAGTTTTTGTATGTGTCCTGGTGGTACAGTTGTAGCTGCGGCATCGGAAGCTAATATGGTGGTTACCAATGGAATGAGCCAATACTCAAGAAATGAGAGAAATGCAAATAGTGGAATAGTTGTGAGTGTCTCACCGAGTGATTACCCAGGAAATGTTTTATCCGGAATTACTTTTCAACGTGAGTTTGAAAAAAAAGCATTTATAGCAGGAGGTGGTAATTATAATGCTCCGGCGCAATTGCTCGGTGATTTTATAGCAAATACTATATCAACGCAATTAGGCAGTGTTAATCCATCATATAAGCCGGGAGTGCATTTAACAAACCTAAATTCTTTGTTTCCTAATTATGTAGCAACTGCAATTAAAGAAGCCATTCCTAAATTTGAGCAACAAATTAATGGCTATGCAATGCATGATGCGATTTTAACTGGTGTCGAAACAAGAACTTCTTCGCCTATTAGAATTACTCGCAACGGCAAATTTGAAAGCTTGA
Organism: Burkholderiales bacterium; assembly: GCA_026461645.1. Lineage (GTDB taxonomy): Bacteria > Pseudomonadota > Gammaproteobacteria > Burkholderiales > UBA11063 > Aquella. The sequence continues at coordinate 1,187 of JAPJMP010000001.1, read as the reverse complement.
ATATTAAAGGGTTATATCCAGCTGGTGAGGGAGCCGGCTATGCAGGAGGTATAATGTCAGCTGCAATTGATGGAATTGAGGTTGCAGAGGTAGTTGCACTAAATATGAATCAACAATAAATAAAGCCAGTAAAATTTAGAATTAATACTGGCTTAGTTTTAAGATTTAATTATAAATACCCCTAAAATTAGGGGCATTTATATTATTATTTAATAAATTTAGTTAAAAGTATTACTCAAAAGAGTTGTAAAACCAAGTACTGATGCATTTGGCGCTCTATTGCAAGTAATAGAGACATATTTTTGCGATGCAGGGCATGACGTGTCTCTATCAAGCGACCAAATGTGGAAACCACCTAGTCCATTGGTTATCACATAATTAGCCAAAGTTTGTGCATTAGCCATTGTGAATGTTTCACCTTGAACATCATTATCACCTATCATCGGAGTAACCTCAATGTAAGCTGGTTTAATCTGAGGATAGTTGTGCTCAAAATTAGTTACCGCTTGAATTGCAGATTGTGCCATATCACAAGCTCCATTGGTAACATAACATACACTTGATGTAGCTGAGCCATAATCCATAACCATTAAATTTACATAAAATTTAAGATTAGCGGCTAAGGCTTTATTTACTACATATTGCCCTATTGAATTCAAACTACCATAAGTACCGCTTGAATCAGCTAAAGTAGCTAAAGTAAAACTAAAGCGTAAATTAGGATACTTGCTTTGAGCATATGCAATTTGTTTGATTAAAGCGTCAATTTCAGCATTCGATTGACCTGCTTCAATATCAAAATCAATTCCCACTAAATTTTTAGACATATATCTATTGATAAATGCATCCATTCCTGCATTAGTAGAGCAAGTAAATGTACCACCAGCTCCCCCAGTAGATAAAATGTAGTTCTTATTTGCATTAGCAAATTGAGCCACATTCGGTTCAATTTGAGCCGCTGTAATGCCTGCCCATTTTTCTGCTCCACATTCTCCAGTAGCAAAACTCCACGTAATTGTTGATAAATTACTTGGTAGAACGCTTAATAGTGGAACAACATTAGTTGTACCAGTAACTTTAGTTGAGATAGTATATGTATTCCAATCAGCATTGATACCAACATCTTTATATGGACTAAATACAAATCCAATTGGACTAGGGGTTGTTGTTGGAGCTGGAGTTGGACT
>JAPJMP010000077.1 GCA_026461645.1 Burkholderiales bacterium | reverse complement strand
TAATTAACCTATGCAGTAATCCTTACCATTTTCACATTTACCATAAATAATCTAGTTATTAATGTTTCTCAGTTGCAAGAGATAAATATACTATGGTTAATACCATAAATAAATATGCTTGCAGCGTGATAATTAAAATGTGAAAAATAACCCATGGTCCACCTAATAACCATTGCACATACCATGGAAGTAATGCAATTAGTATAAATACCAATTCACCAGCATACATATTACCAAATAACCGTAATGCTAATGAAAGTGGCTTAGCTAATAATTCAATTATTTGCATAATTAAATTAAATGGTGCTAACTTGATGCCAAACGGAGCACTGATTAATTCTTTAGACCAACCAAATACTCCTTTAGATTTTAAACTAAAACCAATAATAATAAAGAAAACTGAAATTGACATAGCAAATGTAGCATTAACATCGGCTGATGGTACCATGCGCCAATGCATTTCCGGATTCCCACCTATATGTATAATAATAAAATTAGCTAAATCAACCGGTAACATATCCATTAGGTTCATTAAAAATACCCAACAGAAAATTGTTAAAGCCAATGGGCCAATCAATTTGCTTTTACCACCATGGTATATATCTTTGACTTGTGAGGTAACCATTTCAAGAATTAATTCAACAAACAGCTGTAATTTACCAGGATTTTCTATTTTTGCTCTACGTGCCACAAAAGTGAACACAAATAAGAAAATAAAGCCTAGAACTAAAGACACACAAAATGTATCCAAATGAATTGACCAAAATCCTCCAGCCGCAGCATCGGTTAATGATCTGTTTTCATGAGTTAAATGATGTATTATATATTCAGTTGATGATGCCATCTCTTCACCTATTTAATTATCTATAATTATTTTTTAATTAAACTTAACCAATATCCACTTAAAGTTATAACATATGCTGCAATAAATATTATAAAATTACAATCTTTAAACAATGAAAGTATTAGCGCAAAACCTAAAACATTAGTGCTAAATTTCAAAATCATTGCTATTTTATGTCGTTTTAATGCAATATTAGAATTAGCAATCACACCTTTTCTGAAGGCTACATAAAAGTAAACTAAAGTCGAACTAATTACTAAAACACCACCAAATAAAGCAGATAGTGCTGAATTGGTATTATTGGTTATTATTGTAATTGCACCAATAAATACTATGGCAATTATCAGTTCCAAAACTAAAACGCGCTTACCTAAATTTAAATATTGATTACTGTAATTCATAAGCCATGATTATACCATAACATTTAAAATAAATTAAGATTTTTTATAATTTGCGGACATGATTTCAAGTACAAAATGCTCAATCTTTAGTATTGCTATGCTTAATTAAGGCAAATTTTTACTTCTGCATTAGGAATGTTTCAACATCATAATTATTGCAGATAATGACCCTCAAGCTAAGTTTGAGCATTTCTTATTAAAATCAAAATTACTTAAATTCAGTCTTTATTTTAGCTGTAGATTGCCCAAGTTTTTCTGGAGGATTATATTCACATAGAATTTTTCCATTAAACTCTATTTTTATAGGATTTCCTGCAACTGTATACTTTCCAGAATGAACCAACATTTCTCGTGCTTCAATTTGTGGTAATTCACACGTGTCTTTAATATTATTCACTAACCCATTGGGTACCCCAGCATTAGTAAAAATATTAACCCACTCCTGCGTTGTTTTTGTTTTTATGATTGGCCGAACTATTGCACTTAAGTCTGCTCGATGCAATAATCTTAATTCGGATGTTTTAAATAAATCGTGGTTAATTAAATTAGTTCGTCCAATTGCTTCACAAAAAGACACCCACAATTTTCCTCCCAACACTGCAACAATAATTGCTCCATCGCTGGTTTTTATAACACCAAATGGCGTTGAACATGGATCATGATTCCCTGATGGATGAGCCAATTTGTTTGCTTTGGTATAGTTAAGCACCTCTGCTGGTAACATTGCAAATAAACCATCGAGCATTGAAATATCACAATATGAAGGTTCACCTGTCATAAATCTATGACAAAGCCCGGTAATTGTTGCCATATATGCCCACATTCCAGAAGTTATATCACCGATAGGAAACCCAACCCTACCTTCATCTTTTTCCAAATCACCATTAACTGTCATCATACCAGAGATACCTTGGCCAACTAGATCAAATCCTGGCATCTTTGCTAATGGACCAGTATGCCCAAAACCAGAAATTGAAGTATACACAATATCTGGTTTAATCGCACAAACATCTTTATAACCAAGACCTAATCTATCCATAACCCCTGGTCTAAAATTTTCTACCACAACATCTGCTTTTTTAATTATATTTTTAATAATTATTAAGTCATCTGGATTTTTCAAATCTAATACACAACTTTCTTTATTCGAATTGACTGATGCCCAAAATAAAGATATATTGTCTTCTGGATCAAATGGGGCAGCTCCGCGCAATAGATCACCTCCGTCAATCCGTTCAATTTTAATAACCCTGGCACCATTATTTGCCATTAACATAGTGCAATAAGGACCGGCCAATGATTGAGTAAAATCTAATACCAATAAATCTTTAAATACGTTATTTCTCAAGATTAATCTCCACTCTTCTTATTATTTATTTTATTTAATAAAGCATCTATTCGTGATTTTAGTTCACAACTTTTTAAAATATGTTCACGAGATTGTTCTATCAATTTCATTGTTTCATAATCAAGCACAACATTACGTGCTAATGCACTCAATTGTAATTTTGTATTGGCAATGCCTGCAGCACTACAATCAATCACTTGATTACATACTGTATTAATTTTATTGGTTAATTCCTCTTTGGTGTCAAATATACTATTGAAAATACCTGCATTATAAGCATCTTTTGCATCAATTGCTGCTGCAGTAAAAAATAATTCTTTCACTTTGTGAATACCCATAACAAGCAACCAGTTATTGTATTCATGTAAAGAAAAAGGAATGCCCATCTTATTGGCTGTAATTACTACTTTAGAACTAGTTGTTGCATATACCATATCACACACCATTAGTAAATGTAATGCTCCGGCATAGACCGCCCCATCCACCTTAGCAATAATTGGTCGTGAACAATTGCTTATACAATCAAACAACTTAAACATTGGGTCATTAACAACATCACCCACATCATTTAATTCAGATAAATCATGGCCAGCTGAAAAGATTCCATGCGAAGAATTAGCACTAATGACAATTACTCTACTTCCCACAGTTGTTGCCTCATTGATAGCATTTATAACTTCATTTGACATTTGACTATCAAAGGCATTGCGTTTTGCATCATTATTAAGAACAATAGAAGTAATTTGAGACTCGTGTTTTAAAATAATTTTCTTCAATTTACACCACCACTCTGATATTAACAATTATTGGCGCTGTTGAAAACGGGATTTATAAATAAATTAGATATAAGCATGTAAAAGCTAATGTTTGCAATGGCTTTGTGGTATAATATATATATATTATT
>JAPJMP010000076.1 GCA_026461645.1 Burkholderiales bacterium | reverse complement strand
ACAGTTTAATGGCGAACAAAATATAAGAACCGCTTTATATCGTAATTGCTGTTCCTTTAAACGAGCATTTAAGTATTTTAAATTATAGAAGCGGATTGCTGTGTTAAACTTATTGATTCTTGCTTTACTTAATAATAGTCTTGATATTACCATTGTGTTAATATTTTATTGATATATCTGCTAGTAACAGTTGAATGTGCTCACCTATTGTTTGTGTAATGATATATTGTAACTTTTTCTATTTTATGTTAGAATACTTACTTGAAAAAAACATCAATTTATGGTTTTATTATTTATTGTGAGGGGAAATATCAAACATGACAACTGGCATAACTACAAATATTCTTGATTTAATTGGTAATACACCGCTATTAAAGGTTAAACCTTTTGCACCTACCCAAAAATGTAATGTATTAGCTAAGTGCGAAATGTTTAATCCAACCTTAAGTGTTAAGGACCGTATAGTTTACTATATAATTAAACAATTTGAAAAAGAAGGTAAATTAAAACCAGGTTATACTATATATGAAGCATCAACAGGTAATACTGGAAGTTCACTGGCTATGATAGGCTCTGTACTTGGCTATAATGTTGTAATCTCAGTACCATCTAAAACTAGTGATGAAAAAATAAATACCATGAAATCATATGGAGCTGAAGTTGTGATCTGCCGTGAAGGCGTTGATGCTAAATCTCCAGAACATTATATTAATGCTGTAAAAATATTGAAGGAAAAAAATCCAAACTCAGTATTATTAAATCAATATGAAAATGAGTATAATGTTGATGCTCATTATAAAACTACTGCAGATGAAATATGGCAGCAAACAAATGGTAAAATCGATTATTTTGTTGCTGCAGCAAGTACTGGTGGTACTATAACTGGAATAAGCAAATATTTAAAGCAAAAAAATTCTAAAATTAAAGTAATTATGGCTGACCCATTTGGTTCTATTTTTTACAATCATTTTCATAAAAAAGAAGCAGTAAAGTATAAATCATATATCGTTGAAGGTGCTGGTAAGGATAAAATTTGTCCAATTCATGATTTTAGTCTAATCGATGATGCTTTTCAATTTACCGATGATGAAGCTTTTGGTAGTGCTAAAAACTTTGCCAAACAAAATGGCATTTTAATTGGTGGTTCTGCTGGTGGTGTTATTTGTGTCACCAATAAATTGATCAGCCAATACGGCCTACAAGACAATCAAAATGTTGTAGCTTTATTAGCAGATAGTGGCTTTAAATATCTATCCCGCAATATGTAAAAGGTATGCAGCTAGGATTAATTTTTATGTTTTGCATCTAATGCTCGTAAAAACTCCAATCTAGCTGCTATTCTTTGCTCTAACCCTTGCTTACTTGGCTGATAAAGTTTGGCTTTGTTTATTGTATCTGGCCAATAATTTTCATTGGGCACATAATGCTCACTAAAATCATGGGCATACTTATATTCTTTACCATAATTAAATTCTGCCATTAATTTAGTCGGTGCATTACGTAAATGTAATGGAACTTGATGCGTGCCATGTGTTGCAACCATCTGTTTTGCTCGAGAAAAAGCCACATCAGTACTATTGCTTTTTGGAGTAACAGCTAAGTATACTACCGCACTTGCTAAAGCCAACTCACCTTCAGGAGAACCTAAACGCTCATACGTATTTAATGCATTAAGTGCAACAGTTTGAGCATTTAAATCTGCCAACCCAATATCTTCCCAAGCAATGCGCAATATTCTGCGCCCTAAATAAAGCGGGTCTGCACCACCATCTAACATACGACACAACCAATATAAAGCAGCATCCGGATCTGAACCTCGAATCGATTTATGTAAAGCTGATATTTGATTATAAAATTCATCACCGCCATTATCAAATTTACGTAAAAAATTCGGTGTTAATTTAATTAATAATTCCTTATTAATATTTTGCTGTTTAGCTGCAAGCAATACTTCTAAAACATTTAATAACCGTCTAGCATCTCCATCTGCCATGTCTAATAACAAATGTTTAGCCTCATCATCAAAAATTAAATTTGTTCTTTGTTGAGCGCGCGTCAATAAAACTTCTAAATCATTCTTAGTTAACGGCTCTAAAGAATAAACATGCACTCTAGATAATAATGCATTATTTAATTCAAATGAAGGATTTTCGGTAGTGGCACCTATAATTACTATACTGCCATCTTCTAAATGATGTAAAAATGAATCTTGTTGTGCTTTATTAAAGCGATGAATTTCATCAATAAACAATACAACATTTGTAGCAGTTAGTAATTCATTCTTTCTGGCCTCAGCCACAGCAAGTGCCTCGCGAATTTCTTTAACGCCACTAAACACAGCAGATAACTTAATTATATGGCAGTTCCAACTATTAGCCAATAACAAAGCTAATGTTGTTTTGCCTACTCCTGGCGGCCCCCATAAAATCATTGATCGCGGCTGTGTCATTACAGCAAATGGGCCTCCATCGGCAATTAAATGCTGCTGACCAATTACTTCCTTAAGCGACTTTGGCCTTAATATTTCTGCTAATGGTTGATACATTTTCTCCCTTTATTTTTTATACATTTTTTAATTTATCCACAAATAAAACTTATCCACAACTAACCTAGTATACTAACATATATTTGTTTCTATTGATTTTTTATCCATTATATATTTATAAATAATTTACTTAAAATTTTGCTTATGCACAGTTTATTAAGAAATTAACAACTGTTCTCCATTTTATACACATCATTACCCACAAATTATGTGGATAATGCAAAAATATTCAATAGTTTCAAAGCCGAAGATTAAAATAATCTTATTTCTGGTAATTCAATACCTTTTAGTTTTCGATACAATTCTAGCGCATATTTGTCAGATTGACTTGCTATATAATCTGTAATTAGCATAATTTGTTGATTTTTATCCTGACTGTTTTTATATTTTTCTGGTAATAATTGCAATAATTTATTGCTTTTATGCTTGGAACTAGTTAATAACCCTAATGAAGAAAAAACAAATTCATTTAATAAATAATCTAATATCTCATGACCTGCCAGTTCTATTTCAATTACTGGATTATATTTATATGCTTTATTTTCTACACTAACTGCCATTTTCTTTAATGTATTACTTAGTTCAGTGTCATCAAGAATAATCATATCCATTAAACCGCATAGAGTTCCATTAATAATTAATTTGTCGTAATTACCGCTCATGATTTCGCCATAATACTTCAAAAACTGTGCAACAACTTCATCAATCAACACGTTTAAAGTATAAGATCTAAGACGAGCAAACTTATCGTCCTGATGCAACTCTTTAATATAACCTTGAACTACCTTGACATCCTTATCTTGGCTTTGTAAAACTTGTAAAAAATAGTTTTCAATTTCTTCATAGCAAATTAATTTAAGCGTATAGGCATCTTCTAAATCAAGAAGACGGTAACATACATCATCTGCAGCCTCAACTAAAAAAGCCAGTGGATGTCTGCTAAAACAATTTGCATTATCAATTGGAATTAAACCACATTTATCTGCAATTTTATCAAATAAATTTAGTTCTGTTGAGAATATACTGTATTTTCCACCATATATTCCATGATTGTTATGCATTGTTGGATATTTTAATGTTGCCGCAATTGTTGCTAAAGTTAAATTTAAACCGTTTGATTGAGCAATTAATCTAACTGTTTGCGCATTACCATTAAAATTAGCTAATTGCTTAATAATTTCTGCATCTATGACTGAGTTTAATTTTATATAATTATTTTGAAAAAATGATGAAATTGAATCTTCTCCAGAATGGCCAAAAGGTGGATTACCAATATCATGAAGTAAGCACGCTGCACCAACAATATTGGGGATATCACGCATAAAACTACTATTAAATCCATTTTTGTCTTGCTCTTGTTGTTTGATTTTTTCAGCTAAAATAGTCCCCAGCGACATTCCAACTGACGACACTTCCAAACTGTGAGTTAAGCGGCTATGAATAAAATCACCATTAGGTATTGGAAATAATTGTGTTTTATTTTGCAGCTGTCTAAAGAATGGAGAGAAAATTATTTTATTAATATCGCGTTCGAAACGAGTACGATTATGCGCGGCATTTACTATTATTGCTGTAGTTTGTTTTTTTTCAGCACTTAACAATTTATTCCACTCCATGAGTCCCCCTTTAAAATCCAAATGTTATTACAATATTGTAGTACTAATTTACTAATAAGTAAAGAGTTAATATCTTAATAATGCTACAAATTATTAATAATT
>JAPJMP010000075.1 GCA_026461645.1 Burkholderiales bacterium | reverse complement strand
ATTTAATTTTAGCACACTTTAAAAATATTCTTTCATCTAAATTTTTATATTAATTTTTATTTTTGCGGCGTTATTATTATTTAAGCTACAACTAAATAACAAAGAATGGCACTACATCAGTAGCAGCGCCAAACAAGAAATAGTATATAATACTACTTATCACGATTCGTTTGGAGAAGGCAATGACAGTAATAATTAAACAACAGGATTTTATTCAATCAATAGCTGATAGTTTACAATTTATATCTTACTATCATCCGCGCGATTTTATTATCGCCATGACTGAGGCTTATAACAAGGAGCAATCGATTGCTGCTAAGAATGCTATTGGTCAAATTTTATTGAATTCGAAAATGGCGGCTGAAGGCAAACGCCCTATATGTCAAGATACTGGAATTGTCTGTGTTTTTGTTACCATTGGAATGGATGTTGGATTTGATAAGGTGAATCAATCAATTCAAGAAATGGTAGATATCGGAGTTGAACTTGCCTATAATTTTCCTGATAATAAACTTAGGGCCTCGATTCTTGATGATCCGGCTTTTACACGAAAAAACACCAAAACCAATGCGCCAGCAGTGGTTCATATTGAAATGGTTCCTGGCTCTAATATTGAGGTTGAAATAGCGGCTAAAGGTGGCGGCTCAGAAAATAAGGCTAAATTTGCGATGTTAAACCCTAGCGATTCTATTATTGAATGGATATTAAAAACTGTACCTACTATGGGAGCTGGTTGGTGCCCTCCTGGAATCCTTGGTATCGGAATTGGTGGAACTGCAGAAAAGGCAATGCTATTAGCGAAAAAATCATTAATGCAACCAATTAACATGCAACAGTTAATAACTGATGGACCTAAAAATAAAATTGAAGAACTAAGAATTGAATTATATAACAAAGTAAATGCCTTAGGTATTGGCGCTCAAGGTCTGGGTGGCTTAACCACAGTTTTAGATATCAAAATCTTAGATTACCCAACTCATGCCGCCAGTAAACCAATTGCTTTAATTCCTAATTGTGCCGCTACGCGACATATTCATTTTACTTTAGATGGTTCAGGCCCAGCACAACTTATTGCACCTGAACTTAAAGACTACCCAATATTAGATACAGCGGCACAAGTACAATCTAAAACAGTTAATTTAAACAGCATCACTAAAGAACAAATTGCGCAATGGAAAACAGGTGAAACTTTATTACTAACAGGTAAAATACTTACAGGTCGGGATGCTGCTCATAAAAGAATTATTGATATGCTAAACAATAATGAAAAATTACCCGTTGATTTTAGCGGTAAATTCATTTATTATGTTGGACCAGTTGATCCAGTACGTAATGAAATTGTTGGTCCAGCTGGTCCAACCACTGCAACACGTATGGATAAATTCACGCGCCAAATGCTAGAACAGACTGGAATTATTGGTATGATAGGCAAATCTGAGCGGGGACAAATTGCCATTGATGCCATTAAAGATAATAAAGCCGTATATTTAATTGCTGTTGGTGGTGCCGCTTATTTAATTTCAAAAGCGATTAAAGCGGCTAAAGTGGTTGCTTTTGCTGATTTAGGAATGGAAGCTATATATGAATTTGATGTGTTAGATATGCCAGTAACTGTTGCAGTTGATACTAAAGGTGAATCAATTCATCAAACCGCACCAATTATTTGGGCACAGAAAATTCAACAACAAAATTTGTAGCAGTAATAATTTTTACTCAATTGCTTACACAAAATTATTTAACAGTTACTCTAAATATAGTGTAATATATATATAATATATTTGAAGTGTAATTTTACAGGTCATTTGTATACATAAAAGTTAAATGGGAAAAATATCATGAAAAATACTAAACAACCGTACATATTTGGTGGTTTAACTGGTCTGATCTTGACCGTGTCGGTAGCTCTATGGGATAAAGATTTAGCCCCGTTAAGTGCTTTTAAATCTATTGGCGATTCTGTCTCTGCATCATCTACAATGATTTCGGTTAAAAATATAGGTATTGATTTACACTATATTAAAGAAATTGCTTCAACATCATTATTTAATTTTCAAGTATTTTTGATTTTAGGGATGGTATTGGGAGCTTTTGTTGCTGCTGTTATGTCGGGTAAATTTAAATTTACCTCAGAGGTGCCTGAATTATTTAAAGCTCGATTTGGTGATAAAGTAGGATTAAGAATTTTTATGGCCTTTATTGGTGGTTTAATAATGGGATTTGGTGGCATGGTGGCATCAGGATGCAGTATTTATTACGGTATATCTTCAATATCACGTTTTGATGTTACGGGATTTGTTACCTTTATTTTCTTCTTTGTTGGTACCGTTATAATAAATCGCATAATTTATAGAGGTTAACAAAATATGAATGTAGTATTTATTGGTTTAGGCGTAGGATTTGTTTTTGGCATCATTCTCTTTAAAGCTAAAATGTTAAGTTATGACAATCAAGTTGCTACTATGCAACTAAAGAATATGATGCTATTTAAATATTTTATGTCAGCTCAGTTAGTTGGCTCGATTTGTTTAACCATTTTATATGTCTCAGGCTATATTGGCATCAACCATCTAGTATTTAATGCTTTTAATTCAATTATTGGTGGCTTAATTTTTGGCGTAGGATGGGGCATGTTGGGTTATTGTCCTGGCACCTGTACCGGAGCTGCGGCAACAGGTAAAATTGACAGCGTTTTTGGCTTGATTGGTATTACTCTAGGGTGTATTCTTGGCACAAAAATAATTCCTCATATAGCTATATTTACCAATATATTTAATTTTGGTAATATTGGCGTGACCAACAAAACTTCTTTAATAATTTCAACTATTATATTATCAATTGTATATTTAATTATTTTTAGAATTTTTGAGAAGAAAAAACTTTAACTATTGGTTTATGGACATAAATAATATTTAAAGCGCTAAAAAGTACAACTCTTATTTCAACCTAAAGCAAAACGCCATTTAGTTTCAGCATGGTACGGTGTAGTAGCTGTAAATAAACTTTTATCCGCATAATTATTTAAATTAATAGCATTGGGTATATTCTGTGTTTCTAAACACACGCCAAAATGTTTACTTGCATAGTATTTATGATTAATTTTACCACCAGGGGTATAAAAATTACCGCTATAAAATACAACCGCATTTTCTGTAGTCGTAATTTGTACAGTTCTACCGCTTAGGTCGTCTGCTAAAACAATTTGCGGATCCTGACTCTTATTTAATATAAACGGATGATCATAGCCACCACCAACAATTTTTAATTGTGAATCATCTGAGGCAATATCAGTGCTAATTTTCTTAGCCTGAGTAAAATCAAATGGAGTATTTTTAACTGCGACAAATTCTGAAGTGACCAAACCAGTATTATCAACTGCACAAAATTTATTTGCGTTCAAATATAAGCGGTGCTCTGCTGCCGCAATTTTGCCACCAGATAAATTAAACGAAGTATGATTAGTTAAATTAATTAAAGTTTTTTGATCTGGCATTCCATCATAAGTAATAGTTAAAGTATTATCTTCATCGATTAAATAAGTCACTGTAAACTCAATATTACCCGGAAAACCTTCTTCTAGATGCGGGCTTAAATATTTTAATTGAATTCCATTAGTAATTTCACTAACTTGCCAAATTCTTTTATCTAAACCAATGTTGCCGCCATGTAAATTATTGCCATTACGATTGGTAGCTACCTGATATTCAATTCCATCGATACTAAAGCGACCACTACCAATTCTTCCAGCATGCCGACCAACTACAGCACCAAAATAACCAATATTAGTAATATAATCATTAAAATCATCGTACGCTAAAATAACGTTTTCCCAAGTATTGTTTTTATCTGGAGTATAAACTCCGCAAATAATTGCTCCATAATTAAGCACGTCTACTTGAAACTTATTGTCAGCAATTAAAGAATATTTATACACATCTTGATTAGCATAATTAGTAACGAATTTTTTAATTATCTTCATTCAAATTACCAATCAATACTAGGACTAGGAATATACTTTGCTAATAATGGCTTATACTTTTGTTCAATTTGCTCCATAGTAGGAATAACTGTCGATTTTGAATAAAGATCACCTTTTTGAAAAGCTTTAACTAAAGGTAACATTTTCCAGTCATATTCAGAAGCTAATTCAATATAGCCTAAACTTCCATTTTGCGGTGTATGCCATGGATAAAAAGAGTGGAATCGCAATAAATATAAACCTTCTTTTACAATAGTGCTACCTTTACGCATAACTTCATAAATATATTCATCATGTCCCCAGCTCATATCAACATTATCAAAACCACAATGCTTATGATAAACACCATAATATTCATTATTTTCTACATTATATTTATTAAAATCTTCTGAATCTTTATAGAACCCTTTACCGTAAAATACATTTGATTTGCTAAATGGGGCAGCTACAGGAAATGTATCACCCACAACACACCACTGCGGCAATTTGCCAAAATGTTCCAATGCCATTACTTTACCTAAATCATGAACAAAACCAACTACTGGTAACCATGACCAATCTTTAATATGGTCATATAAGGTGGCTATTGTATTTTGACTATAAATTGTTTGCCACTTTGGTGGCACTGCTTGCCACTCATGGTCACGAAATAAATCTCTTATACTTAAATTGTTTTTTAATTGTGTTGCATTTTCCATCGCATATTGAAAGATGGATTCCGCTGTTTGATAGGCATGAAATACTTGCGGTAAATCATTATCTGGATCACTATCATCAACCATTGTCTCCAGCAGCTTAAATACTTCAAACACATTCATTTTGCCATGGTTTAATTGGTAATATTTATCTTTCTTGGCTTTAACAAAAGCTAAAGATTGGTTTATTTGCATGTTTTGGTAAGTTTTTTCAACTATTTCTTTGCGTGCGGAATTAACATAATTACGAAGATTCCCAAAATTATTTTGTTGTTCCATGATTAATTCTCCATTTAAATTTCTTTTTGTCCTAAATATCTACTTGGGACACCTTTAATTAAATTAGATTCGATAACCTCAAGCGTAACTCCTCTAGTTTCAGGGATTTTTACTAAAGTAAATAAAAATATTAATATAGCAACTACACCATAAATACCAAAAGCCACTTTCATTCCCAAAGTGCTTAAAATAGTTAGAAACGTAGATGTAACTATAAAATTTGCGCCCCATTGCATTGCTACCACAAAACTCATGCATCTACCACGAGCATTTAAGGGAAATATCTCAGCCGCCATCAACCAAAACAATGAACCCACACTGATACAATAACCAATAATATAAGTAATAAGACATACAAAAGCCAAATAGGCACTAACTTGACTATCACTAATATTGGTTAGTAGCCATATCATCATAAATAAGCTTATAGCGGCAATCATAGACCCCATAAGTAAAAATTTTCTTCGACCAATTCGGTCAATAAATAATAAAGTAACAATTGTAAACACAAAGTTGGTTGTACCTAAGCCAAGAGTTCCAAACATTTGTGTTAAGGAATTACTAAAGCCAATACTTTTCATAATATGTGGACCATAATACATTACTGTATTAATCCCCATAAATTGCTGCCCCACTCCTAAAACAAGTCCAATAATTAATACTGGCCTTAATGTTTTAGAAAATATTTCTTTTAATTTGATTTTATTATTATGCAAGAGTGTGTTTTTAATATTTAATAATTCTGTATTAGCATCATTAAGGTTTCCGCGAATTTTAGTTAAAATATCTAACGCCTTATCTTCAAATCCCTTAAGAGCCAACCATTTTGGCGACTCTGGCATGCACAACATGCCAATAGTTAAAATAATTGCTGGCAGTATCCCTGTTAGAATCATTAAACGCCAACTTTGATTTTCAGTAAGAAGAGAGCTAATAATATAAGCAATTACTTGACCACCAGTAATAAAAGCACCATTCCACAATACTAAATTACCACGCGTTTTTGCTGGGGCTACTTCTGCTATAAATAATGGTCCAGCAAATGATCCTACTCCAACACCAAAGCCCAATACAAATCGCCCAACACTTAACGTAAAAATACTTTCGGCTGTAG
This sequence comes from Burkholderiales bacterium, assembly GCA_026461645.1. Lineage (GTDB taxonomy): Bacteria > Pseudomonadota > Gammaproteobacteria > Burkholderiales > UBA11063 > Aquella. The sequence goes on along the minus strand of JAPJMP010000075.1, from coordinate 5,179 downwards.
CTGCAAGTATAGTTCCAACAATAAAAATAAATCCTGTAATTATTAGCACCTTACGTCGGCCTAAAATATCAGTTATATAGCCACTGCTTAATGAGCCAAATAATGCACCTAATACACAATTACTTACCACCATTTCCAATTCAAAATTTGTAGCATGAAATTGTGCTTGAATAAATGGTGAAGCACCGGCAATTATCGAAGTATCAAAACCAAATAATAGTCCACAAGTAGCAGCAACTCCAATTATTATTGATAAATATGATTTGTTATTAGCCATTTTTACACCCACAAAGATTAAGCAATTTAATACTTTATTTAAATCCTACAATCATCTATATTTGTTTATACGATATTTGATTGTTACTAAAATTTATTTAACATTACCATACCGAATTTAACCTTCAATTGCGGTAAATAATTGCAATATTTTATTTAGAAAAATTAATTATACACCAAAAAATTAAAATAGTCTAATAATTAACTTTCAAGATATATTTAAGCCCAAATGTGTCTAAATCTTAAAATATGCTTTTGCATTATAGTAACATATATTTTCTACTATTTGTGCTAACATTTTATGATCATTTGGATATTCACCATTTTCAACTAATGTGCCAATAAAATTACATAAAATTCGTCTAAAATATTCATGGCGTGTATATGACAGAAAACTCCGCGAATCAGTTAACATGCCAATAAAATTAGATAGTACACCTACATTTGCCAAATCTTGTAATTGTGTTTCTATTCCATCCTTGTGATCATTAAACCACCAAGCAGCACCAAATTGCATTTTACCGCTAATATTCTCACCTTGAAAACAATTAATTAAGGCTGAAATAACAATATTATCACGCGGATTTAAACTATATAAAATCGTTTTAGGTAAACTTTGTTTTAATTCTAGAGCATTAAGTAAATTAGACAATTGGTACTGAATATTATTGTCGTTAATAGTGTCAAATCCAGTATCTGATCCTAATTGGTTAAATTTATAGGTATTATTGTCGCGAGCAGCATTTAAATGTAATTGCATTACCCAATCACGTTTGTGATATTGCTCTCCTAAAAACAATAATAATTCGGTTCGATATTGTTGTTCTTCATTTAAGGTAATTGGCTGATTATGCGAAGCTTTAGCAAAGATTAATTCTAATTGCTCATTACTTGCTCTTAAATACGGCACATAATCTAAAGCATGATCTGAAATTGTACATCCATTTGCCTGAAAAAAATCCATACGAATTATTAAGGCTTGTAACAGCTTAGCATAGCTGTCTACCGCAAAATCTACTAATTGGGATAATTTTAAGCGCCAATGATTAAAATTAGGATGAGCTATTTTTATCGCTTTATCAGGTCGCCATGCCGGCATAATTTTAGCTATGGTGCAACTATCTTTTAATTTTTGATGAATATTTAAATCATCAATTGGATCATCGGTGGTACAAATAAATTCAATATTCGATTTTAAAAGAATGTCTTGCACTTTGAATTTACCATTAGTTAATTTTTTTTGAGTTATATCCCATATTTTAGGAGCAGTATCTAAATTAAGTAAATCATAAATATCAAAATAGCGTTGCAACTCAAGATGAGTCCAATGATGAAGTGGATTACCTATTAATTTAGGAACAACTCCAGCCCAAGCTAAAAATTTATCATAGCTACTTGCATTACCAGTAATTAAATGTTCTGGCACTCCGCAACAACGCATTAAGCGCCATTTATAATGATCTTCCTGTAACCAAATTTCAGTTATATTATTAAATTGTTTATTCTCATAAATTTCATTTTGTTTAATATGGCAATGGTAGTCTATAATTGGTAAATGTTTGGCATAAGTGTGATACAAATTAATTGCCGTAGGATTATATAAAAGAAAATTTTCATTTAAAAAGTCACGCATATTAATTCGCTCCATAATAACAAAATAGCATCTGTGATAAAATGAAATTATAGCATAACATTCAAAAATTATATGTGCAATTTATAACTAAAGCACAAGAAGTTAGTAGTGCTATTATCGCAAATAAAATTTTGTAAAACTATCGCAATCTATTAGAAATAGATTACAAAGTATTTATTATTTTGGTATAATTAATATTATATTTACTAAGGAATTATGCTATGGACTTAGTTACTTTAGGTGAAGCTTTAGTTGTTTTTAGTACAAATGAAAAAGGGCCTTTACGTTTTATTAATAACTTTAATAAATCAATGGGTGGGGCCGAAGCTAATGTCGCTATTGCTCTTGCCAGACTAGGTTTTAAAACTGGCTGGATATCAAGACTTGGTGATGACGAATTTGGTAACTATATTCTATTTAATCTCAAAGGGGAAGGAGTTGATGTAAGCGAAGTTACTTTTGATAGTAATAACTCCACTGCTATATTATTTAAAGAACAGTATCAAAGCAATAATCCAAATGTTTATTATTATCGTAAAAATTCTGCATTTACTACTTTAACTCCACAACATATTAATGAAAACTATATTGCTAGGGCAAAATTTTTGCATCTAACTGGCATAACTCCTGCCTTAACTGAAGAAGCAAAAAGTGCATGTTTTACTGCAATAAATTATGCTAAGGCACATAATTTAACTATTAGTTTTGACCCGAATTTGAGATTTAAATTATGGCCTGACCTTAATTTAGCCAAACAAACTATGATTGAATTTGCTAAGTGTTGCGATATAATTTTTCCTGGTCTTGATGAAGCGCAATTAATATTAGGTCTAAATTCACTTGAAGAAATTTGTGCTAAATTTCATAGCTATGGTTGTAAAATAGTTGTAATTAAACTCGGCGATCAAGGTTGTGCATACAGTAATGGTGATACTATAGTCAAAATAAGTGCCTACAAAGTAGAACATATTATAGATACAGCAGGGGCTGGTGATGGTTTTGCTGCCGGATTCATTGCCGGCATGTTAGATGATAAACCTTTAGATGAATGTGCTAAATTAGCTAACGCTATTGGTGCTATGGCTGTTTTAGTCAAAGGCGATAATGCTGGTTATCCCACTTGGCGTAATTTAGATGCTTTTATGGGTAAAAGTATTCAACGCTCGCGCTAAACGCCTGAATAAGCGGCAAACCCACCGTCGACTGGAATTACAGCACCATTTACAAAGCCAGAAGCCTTTTCATTTGCTAACCATAATAAGGTGCCAATTAATTCTTCTGCCTCTCCTAGTCTACCCATTGGAGTACGATTAATAATTTTTTGCGCTCGTGGAGTAAAGCTACCATCAGCATTTACCAATAATGCTCTATTTTGTTCAGTTAAAAAGAATCCTGGAGCAATAGCATTAACTCTAATATTGGTTTTACAAAAATGTACTGCTAACCATTTAGTAAAGTTATCAATAGCTGCTTTTGCCGCACTATATGCCACCACCTTTGTTAATGGTAATATAGCACTCATTGATGAAATATTAATTATACTAGCACTATTTTTATTGACCATTTGTTTGCCAAAAACCTGAGATGGTAAAATTGTACCCATTAGGTTTAAGCGAAACACAAAATCAATTCCTTCAAGTTTTAAATCAAAGAAATTTGTCATATTATTTGCATTATTTGGCAAGTAATACTCTGCTTCACTAATGCCTTGTGGATGGTTACCCCCAGCACCGTTAAGCAACAAGTCACAACTACCTAGTTTTTGCTCAATTATTTGCGCTGCAATTTCCAAACTATCTTTATTTGTTACGTCTGCAGATATTGCTAGAGCGGTATTCCCTTGTTTAATAATTTCATCAACAATAAGCTGTGCTTTATTTTGATCACGACCAATAATTGCTACACTATAACCATTAGCTGCAAGAGCAAAAGAAAACTTGCGTCCTAAAACACCACTACCACCTGTTACTACAGCAACTTTATTCACCATTTGATCATCTCCTTTAGCAGATATTTTATAAATTAAAAGTTTTAATTGCTAATTCCATTCCTTTTAATTCAGCAATTCCCTTCATTCTTCCTATACAAGAATAACCAGGATTAGTTTTTTTATTTAAATCGTCGAGCATTTGATGCCCATGGTCAGGGCGAATAATGATCTCACTATTAAATTGTTGTTCTACATCAAAAATTGCTTTAACTATTTTAGCCAAATTAGTACTTCCAGCAATATGTTGATCTTCATAAAAACTTCCATCTGGCTCTAATTTTACACTTCGTAAATGAACAAAAGGAATTCTATCACCCCATTTACGCACAAAATGCTCTAAATCATTCTCAGCACTTGCACCTAGTGAACCAACACAAATATTTAGACAACAATGTTGTGATTTAATTTCTTCAGTTAATAAAGCAATGTCATTTTCATTACTAAGTATCCGTGGTAGGCCAAACATTGGACGTGGCGGATCATCTGGATGAATCGCTAATTTAATACCGCATGATGCAGCTACTGGAATCACTTCTTGCAAAAATAAAAACAAATTTTGCCGCAACACATTAGCATCAATATTTTTATATTGATTTAGTGCCGCTCTAAATTCTTCTATAGTGAAACTTTCTTCAGCTCCAGGTAAACCAGCAATTATATTTCGAGTTAATCTATGCTTATCTTGGTCTTGCATCTTATCAAATACAAGTTTAGCTTGCTCATACTGACTATTAGTATAATCTTGTTGTGCATTATGCCTTTGCAAAATAAATAAATCAAAAGCAGCAAATTCATAAAAATCAAATCTTAGTGCTCGTACACCATTATTTAAACGAAACGATAAATCAGTTCTAGTCCAATCAATAACCGGCATAAAGTTATAAATAACAACTTTAATGCCACATGTGGCTAAATTTCTAAGTATTTGTTTATAGTTTTCAATATATTGTTTAAAATTTCCGCTGCGCTTCTTTAGATCTTCATGTACTGGCACACTCTCTACCACCGACCAAACTAAATTACTTGGTTCATTATTTAAACTATCCCAACTAATTTGTTGTTGTCTTTTTTGTATTTCCTCGATTGACCAAATTTCACCATTAGCTATGTGATGTAATGCTGAAACTATATCTGTAGCTCCAACTTGTCGAACATCACTAATAGTAACTGGGTCAGTAGGTCCAAACCAACGCCATGCATATTTCATAACCATTCCTTAATTTTATTAATTGTTAACAAGTATAACATATTTGTAAAAGAAATTTTTATCACAATAATAT
>JAPJMP010000074.1 GCA_026461645.1 Burkholderiales bacterium | reverse complement strand
GTGTAGTTATAATTACATCTGGTTGTTCTTCACCCACTTATTCTAAATTGAATTATTCTTACAATGGTGCCATCGAAAATGCTAGGATTGATAATAAAGAATTTGCAGCTAAAATTAATAATCAAATAGCTGAAATTTATGGAAGTCAAGCTGCAGTCGATGTTATAAGTGATCATTTTAATATATTAGTTGTTGGGCAAGTTGAATCTGATGGAGTGGCTGATGGAATTAAATTTTTAATTAAAAGTTATCCAGTGGTTAAATCATATATTTCTTACGCTACTATTAGTAGTCCTCCAGTACTACTAACTCAAGAACAAGTTAATAAAAAGGTATTAGATAGGATTGCTGCTGAAGATAATTTAAATCAAGATAATATTCAAGCTGTAACAATTGCAGGCACAGTATATATTATTGGGCAAATTAGTAAATATGAAGCGCCTAATCTTAAGTCAATTGAAGAGGGATTGTATTCAATTCCTGGAGTATATAAGGTTAACAATCTAATTAAAGTTATGCCTTACACCAATACCCTTTAATAGTGCGTTTAAGGGTGTAATTATTTTGGGTAGAATTTCAGTTTTAAGTGTTTTAATACTCTTAATATTTAGTTTAGTTGGTATTTATTTTTTGCATGCCATTACATTACTTAACTATCAAAATTCTCAATTAAATAATGCTTGGAATAATGTCATAATTCAGTATGATGCAAGAGCCACATTGCTTTCAAATTTAATTAATGAATTAAATAGCGAATCAGCTGTGGAGTCGAATGTAGTTCAACAAATTAAAAATGTACAACTTAGTTATTCAACAATACAATGGTCAGATGATTTAATGAATGATCAAACAAGTTTATTGTCATTTCAAGTTTCAGAAGAACAATTACAACTATCGATTGAGAATTTAATTACTATCTTGAATGTTAAAGCAGAGCATATTTCAGATAAAGAACTAAATTTAGCCCAAGACTTGTACTTAAATCAGAATAAAATTGACCAAGCTAGTTCTGAATATTCTAAATTAGCAGTTAATTATAATGAGGCAATAAAAATTTTTCCGAATAATTGGATAAGTTATTTTATGCAATATGCACCAAAAGCATACTTCTTACCTGAAAGTACAGTATTATCTAATAGCAATAACTTTTTTGATTTTTAACTAATTTATAAAGTTAAAACCAATTTTGTGCCTTGTTCTATAGCATATTTTGCATCTAATTCAAGAGCTTTGTATGCACCGCCTATAATATGAAATTTAAGATTATTTTGCTTTAATTCTTTGACTAATTTAATATTACTTTCTTGGCCTGCGCAAATAACAACATTATCAACATTTAAAATTTTTAGTTCATTATTCATTTTATAATGAAGGCCATCATCATCAATTTTAATATAATTTAAATTGTTAAGCATTACTACTTTATTACGAATTAAACTGGCACGGTGAATCCAACCAGTGGTTTTGCCTAAGTTTTTCCCAATTTTAGTGGCTTTTCTTTGGCATAAATAAATTTTACGTAGAGGGTTATGCTCACTCATTTGTTCAGCAGTTAAAACGCCTCCTTTATTCCTTAAGCTTGCATCAATTCCCCATTCTTGCATAAATGATTGAGTCGTTGTTTTATGCTGTGGATCATGTAATAAAAATTCAGCCACATCAAAGCCAATACCTCCAGCACCAATAATCGCAACGTTGCTACCAACATTAACTTTACTTGCAATTACATCTGTATATGACACTACTTTAGAGTGTCCAATCCCTGGAATATCAATTACTCTTGGGCTAACCCCGGTAGCAAGAATAACTTCATCATAGTTGCCATGCATAATATCATTTACAGTAACTTCATGGTTAAGTATTAACTTAATACCATAATTAATAATATTTACATTAAAATATCTTAATGTTTCATTAAATTCTTCTTTACCTGGAATTAATTTTGCTAATTTAAATTGCCCGCCAATTTGTGGGTCTTTTTCATATAAAGTAACATTATGACCAATTTTAGCGGCTGTAACTGCTGCAGATAAACCTGCAGGACCAGCACCAATTACAACAATATTTTTGCTTTTGTTTACAGGTTTAGCAACAATAGTAGTTTCATGACAAGCAAATGGATTAACGAGACATGAGACAAGTTTTTTAGAAAAAATATGATCTAAACATGCCTGATTACATCCAATACATGTATTAATTTCATTTGATTTGTTGTTAATTGCCTTTATAACAAAATTTTCATCAGCTAAAAATGGGCGCGCCATTGATACCATATCAGCATCTCCACGTTGCAATATTTCTTCAATAACTTCTGGAGTATTAATTCGATTGGTTGTAATTAGTGGAATTTTAATTTCATTTTTGAGTTTTGCAGTAGTAAAGGTAAATGTAGCTCTAGGTACCATGGTTGCAATTGTAGGGATTTTAGCCTCGTGCCAGCCTATTCCAGTATTAATCATAGTTGCACCAGCTTGTTCAACGGCCTTGGCTAATTGTAGTGTTTCATTAAAGGTACTGCCGTTAGGAACCAAATCTAGCAGTGATAAACGATAGATAATTATAAAATCATTGCCAACTTTTTCACGAGTACGTCTAATAATTTCTAATGGAAAGCGCATTCTATTTTCAAAATTTCCGCCCCATTGATCAGTGCGTTTATTCGTTGCATTAACTAAAAATTGATTAATAAGGTATCCTTCAGATCCCATAATTTCTATACCATCATAACCTGCCTCTTGAGCTGATAAAGCGCAATTAGAATAATCATTAATAGTGCTATCAACTAGAAATCCTGGCATATAAAATGGAGTAAATCTATTAATTGGAGCTTTAATTCGTGAAGGTGCTACGGCAAAAGGATGATAGGAGTATCTTCCCGCATGAAGAATTTGTAAAGCAATTTTTCCACCTTCGGCGTGAACTGCATTTGTGATTAATTTATGATTTTTAATTTCACTTTTAGTTTGTAATTTAGCGGCAAAGGGAAAAATTTTACCTAAATGATTGGGGGAGAAACCACCAGTTACAATTAAGGCAACACCACCACGAGCACGAGCTTTGTAATATTCAGCTAATTTTACAAATCCATTTCTTTGTTCCTCTAAACCTGTGTGCATAGATCCCATTAATATTCTGTTTTTTAGAGTAGTATAGCCAAGATTTAGAGGTGCTAACATATGTGGATAGTGTTTATACATAATAAAATGCCTAAATAAATTTATAAATTAGTGTAAAGTCAATTATAATATCATAAATTAAGTTTAATATAAATATTTTTACAAGGATTGAAATT
>JAPJMP010000073.1 GCA_026461645.1 Burkholderiales bacterium | reverse complement strand
AATTAAAAATTATACTGATTTTTTTGTTTTGTGGACAAAAATGGAGGCTTATTTGAAGTGTTTAGGCTTTGGTTTTGCGAGGCAAGTTGAAAATTTGGGTTTAAATGTTGAATTAAGCCAAACTTTGGAGAATTGTCAAATCGAGACAATTCGTTTTAAAGATAATTTCTTTTTGTCAGTTTGTATTTCAAATTAAATATGCTATGGGAAATAAATTGTGAAATATGCTGTTATCGTAAATGGTTTTTCTAGTGGAAAATTATTATTCGAAGAATTACAGAAAAAATGCATTCCTTGCATACATGTTTTAACTTATGAAGGAGCATTTTATTATAAGCTATATCCTGCTGGGTATCTCCTTAATATAGATTTTTTAGACAGTGATTGGGAGTCTTTATTACATAAATTATCCATATATCCTATTGGATATGTTTTTCCTGGTTGTGAAGAGGGAGTGAGTGTTGCTGAAGAACTGGCAAATAAGTTAGGATTACCAGGCAACCATCCCATTAGTACACAATTTAGAAGGGATAAACGTATAATGCAAGAAATCATTCAAAAATATAACTTGCCTGGAATTAAGCAGCAACTCGTGGTTGCTGCTACTGAATGTGAGTTAGCACTTAGAACCATCAATTATTTACCTGTAATTGTCAAACCGGTTAATGATAGCGCTTCAATTAATGTATATGTGTGTAATACATTGGAACAAGTACGAGTAAATGTTGAAAAACTGCTTGCCGGTTTCAATAGTATCGGCCAGCCAATATACCAGGTTTTAATTCAAGAAATGTTGCAAGGTGATGAGTACATTGTAAATTCAGTGACACTGCATGGCACCCATTATATAACTGATGTGTGGCGTTATAACAAAATTTATATTCCTTCTGGAGGTGTAATTGTTACGCGTGTTAGGCTGATCGATGCACACAGTACTCCACAACTTATCGAATACGCCAAACAAGTATTGACTGCGCTTGAAGTGACATTTGGGGCCGCACATACTGAAATAATGATAAATCGTGAGAAAATTAATCTTATTGAAACTGCTGGGCGTATAATGGGTGGAGCTCTTACTAAGGAAGCTTGGGAATTAATGGTAACACATAACCAGGTAGATGCATTAATCGCCTGCCATATGCAGCCAGAAGCTTTGAGTGCAATGAGATTTGAAATTAAAAATTATGCATGTATAGTTTTATTGCCTATTTTAACTGCGGGTAAGATTTCAAAAATTACCGATATTAATGAATTAAAGTCACAAATTTCATCTATTTTCACATTTCAGCAGTTAGTTGCGGTTGGTGATGTAGTAGATGTAACGCGTGATGATACTGGGCCATATGCTGGTTATATCTTGCTTATCAGTAGTACAAATGAGGGGCTAGAACATGATTTGGCCATTGTGGATGAGTTTGAAAAGCAGTTTTTAACTGTTAATAGTTAATAATAAACTAAAAAGTATAATATATTATAAAGGGGGTTCTAAGCGGTGTTTGGATTATGTAAGTATGAGGATATGTGCAATAATGATTTAGAATATTTGCCGTTGCAAATCTACATTAACTGTCTTCAATATGATAAGCAAATTGCTGTTACAGATTCAGCAGACAATCAGTTTACTTATGCAGAGCTTGCTAAAGAAATTGCCCGCAAATATCATGCTGTAAATAATTTAAATTTAATTTCAGGTAACGTTATTGTTATAGCAGGACCACTAAATTTATCAATGATTGCAACTATAATTGGGTGCTGGTTAGCAAGGGCAACAGTATTATTGCTTGATGATAGTTTACCTAAATTCAGACAAGAAAAGATATTGGCTTTAAGTAATCCAAGATTGATAATTAGTGATGATATAAATACTGCTTCTTACAGGTGTGTCAAGTATGCGCAGTTAGATAACGAGTGTGACATTATTGATTTAGATTTAATTAATTATGAATGGCATAATCTTTCAGCATATATTGTTTTTACTTCTGGTTCTACCGGTGAACCAAAGGGGATTTTAGGGTCCCATATTGGTCTTAGTCATTTTATTAATTGGCAGAGTGAACATTTTAAATTTAGTTCAGTTGATAAATGCGCTCAATTTACCACACTTGGTTTTGATGTAATTTTTCGTTCGATATTTACTCCACTATTATCTGGTTCGCAATTATACCTCTCTCCATATCAAGTAAATCAGGTAGAACAAATTATTCATTGGCTTGCAAAAAAGCAAATTACACAATTTAATATTGTACCAGCTGTTTTGAATGTTTGGTTAGACACAATTTCTATAATATCTTTACCGCATTTACGCTACATTTTTTGTGCTGGAGAAAAACTTAGCGGAAAACTATTACAAAAAATATTTTTAAAATTTGGTTTTGTTGGACAGGTCGTTAATTTATATGGACCAAGTGAAACTACTTTAGCAAAATGTTATTATATAGCAACTAAGGATGATGTTGAGAAAACTATACTTCCAGTAGGAATTGCTATGCCAAATAGTGAGGTTTATGTTTTAAACGAAAATAACCTTCCTTGTAATATATCTGAAATGGGGGAGGTAGTTATTCGTACTCCTTATCGAAGTTTTATGTACTTAAATACAGATAATAGTAATTTTAAATTACTATCTAAAGTAGATAATTCTAATGATTTATATTATTTCACTGGAGACCTTGGGAGTTATGCCGACGATGGCAATTTATATGTGCTTGGACGTAAAGACAATCAAATCAAAATTAATGGCGTGCGTGTTGAATTAGAAGAAATTGAGGCAACAATAGCTAATGTTAGTGAAGTCAATGAAGTAGCTGTTATATTTAGTGAAAATATTTTTGCCTTTGTCACTAGCAAACATGGGGAAAAAATTTTATCTAAAATAGAACAAGCACTTGCTATGTCTTTACCTGAGTACATGCATCCAGCAAAAATTATTATTGTAAAACAACTTAATAGAAATACAAATGGAAAAATTGATAAGATTGCTCTGTTAAAGCACGCTAGCCAACAAGTAGTAGTGGAGTCACAAACCATTATAGAGCAAAAACTTTTTTCTCTGTGTTGTGAAATACTTAATCACACACAAATAAATACTACTGATAATTTGCTAAAACTAGGTCTTAATTCCCTACGTCAAATGTATTTAATTACTAAAATTCGACAAAATTTAAACGTTTTGCTTAATATTGCAGATTTATATCAATATGCGACTATTCAACAGTTAGCTTTTCATATTGAACAACTCCCTCAGGTACAGCACACCATTATTTCTAAAACAAGTTGTGAGCAGAATTTGTACCCTGCAAGCTTTGCCCAAAAACGAATGTACACACTTGCACATTTTGATCTAGATAGCAAGGCATATAATATCTTATCTGCATTCGAATTAAAAGGTAAGCTTGATGTTAACAAATTTAAACAGGCATTAACAATAGCTTTTAAACATTTTGCGATTTTTTCTACTCAGTTTGTATTTGTAAATGATGAACTTTTTCAGCAAATAGTGGATGGACTGCTAATGCCACTAACAGAAAATACTATCGGTACAAATGAAATTAATACGGCAATTCAAGAATTAAATATTAAATTTAATTTAAAGCAAGCGCCTTTAATTAAATTTGGATTATTTAAAATAAATCCAGAATATTATATCTTCGCGTATAACGTTCACCATAGTATTTTTGACGGACAGTCACATCAGGCACTACTAACTACTATATGGAATTATTATTTTGTAGATAAAGAGCCGAGTAAGAATGAGATACAGTTTTTTGACTATGCCAGCTTTGAAAGTAAGAATGCTAGCTCTCGTTTTTTACAAATTAATAAGGAGTTTTTTCTAAATAAGCTTCAAGGAGAATTGCCACTATTGAATTTGGCAACAGATTGGCAACGACCAGCTCACAAAAGCACTGAAGGCAAAATTATAAGCCGTAGCCTTACGCCGGAATTAATGCAAGACATTCGAAATTTTTGTCAACAAAATAATTTAACAAGTTTTCATTTATTTTTTGGTGGATTTGCTATATTATTAGGAAAATATTCGAACCAAAAAGATTTGATTATTGGTATACCTGCTTTGGGGCGTTACGAACCTGATACTCAAAATATACCAGGAATGTTTGTAGAAACTATTCCATTACGGGTTGATTTGACTACGAACGATACAGTTAGTGAATATTTAACTAAAATTAGACAAAATATTATAAACGCGTTGGAACATCCATATCCTCTAGAACAACTAATATCGCATTTATCTTTAACTCGTGATGCAAGTCGCTCGGTATTGTTTGATGTAATGTTTGCTTTTTGGGAGGGCGCAACTAGGGTAAACCATTATAATGGTATCGATATTATGTCACTACAATGCCACACTCAAACAGCAAAATTTGATTTAATGGGTTATATTGATGATAATCAGGATAAGATACAGATTTCGTTTGAATATTGTAGTAGGCTATTTAGAGAATCTACTATAGAAAGAATGTTATCTGCTTATATTTATCTACTGGAACAACTTGTTATGCAAAATTTTGATTTACACTTAGGTGAACTATCGATAATAAGTGCACAAGAAAAAAACTTACTATTAAATAAGTATGGGCATACTCCTTTTATAATTAATCAGAAGAAACTCTTTATCGAATATTTTCAAGAGCAAAGTACAAAATCTCCCGATAAGCTTGCGGTTGTTGCTGAAGATGGATGTTTGACTTATCAAGAGTTGGATTTGTTATCCAGTCAGATAGCTGCACAATTGCAATTAATGGGAGTTAAACATCAAGATCGGGTTGCAATTTTATTAAATCGTTCAGTAAAAATGTCCGCAGCAATTTTAGGTGTTCTTAAATTGGGCGCAATTTATGTTCCGCTAGATATTAACTATCCACAAGAACGCTTACAATATATGCTTGAGAACAGCAATACTAGAGTAGTTATTTGTACTTCAAATTTAATAAGTCAGTTTGAGAGCATCTGTTCAAAAATCGAAATCCTATTGTTGTGTACAATTAAAGTTGATTCAATTTCTAATTTTGTTCCTGCCATAATTCAACCTCAGGATGCATTTGTTATTTTTTATACCTCAGGCACTACCGGAAAACCTAAGGGTGTTATGCAAACACATATAGGTTTATTAAATTTTGCTTTATATGAGAACCGAGAAAATAATTTAACGATTATTGATAATGTGGTATTTTATTCAAGTTTTGCTTTTGATGTGTCAATTTGGTCATTATTATTGCCTTTAATTTGTGGTGCTACAACTTATATTATTCCAGAAAATATTCGCTATTCTTTGGATGAAATCAACAACTATCTCGAATCAAATCAAATTAGTGTGGCACTTTTCCCAACTAAACTTTGTGAAAATTTTATGCAGCAGGTACAAAATAAATCTTTACGTTTACTATGGACCGCCGGTGAAAAATTAAATAAATATTTTCCACACCAATATCGTTTAATTAATGGCTATGGACCTACTGAATATACAGGTTGTACTACTCGTTATGAAGTTAATAATATTGAAGAGAATATTCCAATTGGTCGCCCACTGGGAAACACCTGGATTTATATATTAGATAGCGATTTAAATTTGCAACCATTGGGAGTTCCTGGCGAATTGTGTATTGCAGGAGCGCAAATTGCTTTAGGCTATTTGAATAAAGATAATCAAAATAAAGAACGATTTATTAAAAACCATTATAGTGATTCAAAATTAAATCAGGTCCTTTATAGAACAGGCGATATTGCCAAATGGCTAGAAAATGGAAATCTTGAGTATATCGGACGTGCAGATGAGCAAGTCAAAATTCGTGGCTTTAGGGTGGAGTTGGCAGAGATTGAGCAAGTTTTTAATAATATTCCACAAATTAACGAGGCTGTGGTCTTAGTTAAAACTACTGCAACTGGAGATAATGTTTTGATCAGCTATTTTACGAGTGATATAAAACTTGATATTATGGTAATTCGTGAAATTCTATTAAAGAAAATTCCCGAATATATGGTTCCAGGTTATATTCATCAATTACCCGAGATGCCCATAACTACTAATGGTAAGATTGATCGTAAGTATTTAACTGCTCTTAAAGTGACTGTTGCTACTAATGAATATTTGACACCAAACACGCCAACCGAGCAAATATTAGCTAAATTATGGCAAGAAATTTTAAAATTGCCAAAAATTGGTCTTAATGATGATTTTTTCAGACTTGGAGGAAACTCTATTTCTGCCATTATTATGGGGGCAACTTTAAATAAAAAAGTCAACAAAACAGTACCAATGAAATACTTGTTTAGATATAGTGCGCTTGGAGATTTTGCTAAATTTGTCGATAGTCTTGAATGTAATGATAATAAGCAGAAATTTGCAGAAATTGTTACAGATTATTCTAACTTATATACACCATTTACAATGACAGATGTGCAAAAAGCATATTTAGTAGGTCGCGAAAATATATTTGAATTAGGTGGAGTTGCAACCCATGTCTATCGTGAAGATGGCTTTAAGATTTTAGATATTAATAAACTATCGATTGTTTTAAATTATCTTATAGTAAGGCATCCAGCATTACGTTGCATCTACAATATTGATGGAACGCAATGCTTTTTACCTGATACACCAGAATACATAATTAGGGTTCAAGATTTGCGCAATTTGAGTAAACAGCAACAAAACAAATTTTTATTAAGGTGGCGAGACGAACTTGAAAAGCAGGTTTTTGATGTTAGTGCTTATCCCTTATTTGAATTTAGAGTGACACGTTTAGCCACACAAGATGTTCTCCATTTTAGTTTTGATGCTTTGATTATGGATGCACAGAGTATGCGGATTTTTATGCGAGAAATGACTGAATTATACCAAAATCCACAATTACAACTTAATCCTTTAAACATTACTTTTAGAGATTATTTAATTGGATATTCTGAATTAAAAAAGAGTAATCGTTATCTGAATGATAAATCATATTGGGAAAATCGACTGCCTGAATTACCGTTTGGGCCAGAGTTGGTTACAAAATGTAACCCAGCTACGATAAAAACACCACATTTTATCAGAAGAACTCTTATGGTTGACGCTATCACATGGCAAAAGTTAGCTAAACGTATTCAACAGGCAAGGATTTCTCCTACAGTGCCATTTCTTGCATTATATGGTAAAGTCTTATCGCATTGGAGTGCTAATAAAAATTTTTTGATTAATTTAACTTTATTTAATCGTGAACCTTTTCACCAAGAGATTGATAATATCATAGGTGATTTTACAATTTTAGAATTGTTTGAATATAACAACTATCACGATTATTCAATTGAAAAAATTTTATCTGAAGTACAAAAACTTTTATGGGAAGATTTGGCACATAATTTATATACAGGCTTAGAAGTTCAAGCAGCATTACATAGAATCTATGATGTAGGAATGAATAAATTAATTGCACCAGTAGTATTAACTAGTTTACTAGGTATTGAGCGTAATAATGATAAATTTTTATCTGATGCTTATTTAGGCAGAAGCTATGCAATTACACAAACATCACAAGTATGGTTAGATAATAAAATTTATGAGCAAGATGGACAGTTGGTTATTGAGTGGGATTTCGTTGAGCAATTATTTGAAGTTGAAATGGTTGAAAAAATGCTTGAAACATACCATGGTTTCATTTTAGATTTAGCCAATAATGAATGGAATACATATCTAGATTTTACCTTGCCTGAACGCGACATGGAAATTATTAACTTAAGTAATAAAACAGAAAATATTGCGATTATACCTGATAAAACCATGCATGAATATTTTTTAGCTAGTGTCGCCAAATACCCCAATAATATAGCTGTAATTGAATCTCAGGCCCAATACACCTACTCGGATATTCAGGCTAAATCAGCAAAATTAGCAAATAGTTTGATAATACAAGGTGTTATGCGCGGCGAATGTGTGATTATTTATAGCCAAAAGGGTTGGCAATTAGTGACTGGCACTTTAGGGATTCTTATGTCTGGGGCTGCATATGTGCCATTTAATATTGGATGGCCATTACAGCGTTTGGAAGATATTATTAAAATAGCTAAAGTTAGGTACTTAGTTATCACGCAGATGCAGTACCATAAATTGAAAAATGAAGAATTTGATTTCAAATTTCTTAAGCTGATAATTATTGACGATATCTGCTTTTCTGATGCATATTCTAGTAATAATCCGCAGGTTAATGTTGTATTGAATGATCTTGCATACGTTATATTTACCTCAGGTTCTACTGGAAAACCTAAAGGAGTTCAAATAACTCATTTAAATGTGATGAATACTATAAATGATATTAATCATAGGTTTAACATTAGAAGTGAAGATCGTACTTTTTGTCTGTCAAACATTAGTTTCGATTTATCGGTGTATGATATTTTTGGTATTTTAGCTGTTGGCGGGTCAGCAATTATGCCGAATGATGAAATTATCAATCAACCGGAAGAATTATTAACATTATTAATTAATCAACAAGCTACAATATATAACAGTGTTCCTAATTTAATGAATATTTTAGTTCAGTCAGCGGAAATTCCTAATAAAGCTCGTATTCGCTTGGCATTATTAAGCGGTGATTTTATACCGTTGAATTTACCCAAACAAATAAACAATACATTTAATGATGTTCAAATAATTAGCTTAGGTGGAGCCACAGAGGGAAGTATCTGGTCTATTTTGTACCAGGTTACAGATGTAAACCCCACATGGACAAGTATTCCGTATGGAACTGCAATGGGTAATCAAAAAATATGGATAATGGATGAAAAATTAAATTTATGTCCGGTTAATGTGCCTGGAGAAATTTGCATTGGCGGAATTGGTGTTGCTCGAGGTTATTTAGCAGATGAGAGTAAAACCAAGGAACAATTTATTGTTCAAAAAGGGGGAGACGTAATTTATCGTACAGGAGATTTAGGTGTATTACAACATGATGGAAAAATCAAAATTATAGGACGAATTGACCATCAAGTCAAAATTAATGGCTTTAGAATAGAACTTGGTGAAATAGAAGCGGCTTTAGCTTCTATTTCTTCAATAAAAAATTCAGTAGTACGAATTATAGAGCACTCTAAAACGAGTAAAGATATAGTGGCTTATGTGGTTCCTTATGTCTATGATACTTTAGAATTTAAAATAGCCAAATATGGAATACGTAAATTTCCTGATGCAGACAAAATTTGGTATTTATCCAATGATGTAAAAGAACTTAACTTTGCGGAAAAAGTTTCATTTAAACGTAAAAGTTATCGGAGTTATCTATTGGACAAAATAAATCTAGGCGAATTGGAGTCACTAATATTGGCGCCCAAAATTCCAACAATCAATTTAAAAGATAATTCAGTTT
>JAPJMP010000072.1 GCA_026461645.1 Burkholderiales bacterium | reverse complement strand
TTAATGGCGAACAAAATATAAGAACCGCTTTATATCGTAATTGCTGTTCCTTTAAACGAGCATTTAAGTATTTTAAATTATAGAAGCGGATTGCCGTGAATTCAGGACTAAAAGTTGCGGATAAATTGTCACCACCACTTTCAATAAAAAGAATTTCTAAATTTGGAAAACGTTGTGCCATTTCATCCACAGCCTCAAGATTCATTGAAGCATCTTCGCGAATTGCTGTATGTGGACAACCTCCAGTCTCAACTCCAATTATGCGTTCCGCTGGTAGTTTACTATTTTTGGTTAAAAATTCAGCATCCTCTTTAGTATAAATATCATTAGTAATAACTGCAATATCATAGTTGTCACACATGGCACGCGTTAAACGTTCTAATAGTGCTGTTTTGCCGGAACCAACAGGTCCTGCCACGCCAATTTTTATAAAAGCCATTTTAGTCCTTTCATGAGATGTAGAGTCGTGAATAAAGTTTTTCATGTTGTATGCTGCGTAATTCAAAACCTGGGGTAGTTTTACCTAAATCATCAACGCTAAGATGCTCCAGTCTTTTAATTGCTTCAATTAATGTTGGGTGAAGCGCGTAAAGTAATTGTTGCCCAATCGTTTGACTTAAGGGAATTAATTTAACTCCAGTATTAATCATTGCTGATAATTGAGAGTATGCAAAATTTAGCATACAATAGTCATACTGTAAATCAAGGCTTCCGCATAAGGCACCATAGGCAAGAGCGTGGTGTCCAAAATAATCGCCTGATTCAACCTGTTGATAATAATTAATAAAGCAATTATTATCAAATTTAATTCCTAATTTTGATATAGTTTTAAATAATCTAGAACCTAATTTAATGCTTGCTTGGCGAATTTCTTTTGCTGACTTTGTGGCAGAAATTAATTCATCCACAAATAATAATTGTTGCATATTATATTCAATAGCGCATATATAGCCCAATTTAGCTGCCAGTAATTCATTAAATAGTAGATTATGTAATATATTTTGCTTTAAATATTGATGAAAATGCTGTTGATTACAAACTCTTTGCTGCTGCACATAGGTTTCTAAACCATAGGATTGAGTATATCCACCAATTGGAAAAATCGAATCATTCAATTGTTGAATTAACAAATATTTTTTTATGTCAACTATATCATTGAACATATTAATGCTTATGCTCGTGTTCATGATTTGCTGAAATTGTGGATAATGGTTTAGTTAGTTTGGCGATTGTTAATATCGGCTCAAATCCCATTTTTTGCAAAAGTAATTGTAAGGGCTTATCTTTGGGTAATAACAAGCGTTGGCTGTTGTTTTCATCAATAAATAGTGGCGCATGGCGATTACCTATTTCATAACACATTTTAGCTAATTCATAACTGTTGTTGGCTATTAAAGCAATACATTCATCAGGTTTAACTTTAACTACAACTAAAGTTGTATCTACTATTGCTAGAATATCACCATCAGACATAGAACAACTATTAGCTTCAAACTTAATGCCTATTTCTTGATTGTTATTGGTGTGCTTGCGCAAAATACGTTTAGCTAGTTCATACCATGCAAGTTCTAGATAATCAATAGTATAATTACTCCATTTTTGAGTGTCAGAGTAAATATTGCCAATAATTTTATGAATTAACATTTAATTTCCTAAAATAAAAAATAGCGTTGAGTTAAAGGTAAAGTATCAGCTGCGGCACAAGTAATTACTTTTCCATCAACTGTAACTTTATAGGTTTCTGGATCAACTTCAATTTTTGGCGTTACATTGTTGTGTATCATGTCTTTTTTGGAAACACTCCGACAACCTTCTACTGGTAATATTATTTTTTGTAGCTTTAGCTCTTCAGCAATTTTTAATTTATATGCTGCTTGTGAAACAAATGTAATACAGGTTTTGTATTTTGCTAATCCATAACTACCGAACATATTGCGATAAAATACAGGTTGTGGTGTAGGAATTGATGCGTTTGGTTCGCCCATCTTGCTTGCAATAATCATTCCGCCTTTTAAAATTAATTTAGGCTTTACTCCAAATAGTGCAGGTTGCCACAATACTAAATCAGCATATTTACCTGGCTCGATTGAACCGACATATTTACCAATACCGTGAATTAATGCAGGATTAATAGTATATTTAGCAACGTAACGTTTAACCCGCATATTATCATTTTTTTCACCTGGTGATAATTCTCCAAGCTGCAATTTCATTTTACTTGCTGTTTGCCAAGTACGAATAATTACTTCGCCAATTCTTCCCATAGCTTGAGAGTCTGAACTAAGAACGCTTAGTACCCCCATATCATGTAATACATCTTCAGCAGCAATTGTCTCTGGTCTAATTCTTGAGTCAGCAAATGCCACATCTTCACTAATTTTACTATCTAAATGATGACAAATCATGAGCATGTCTAAATGTTCATCAATTGTATTTTTGGTATAAGGCATTGTAGGGTTTGTGGATGATGGTAAAACATTAGCAAAAGAAGCAATTTTAATTATATCTGGGGCATGGCCTCCACCAGCACCTTCAGTATGGTAGGTATGAATAGTTCTTCCACCAATAGCTCTAATAGTATCTTCTAAGAATCCGGCTTCATTGATTGTATCAGTATGAATTGCGACCTGAACATCGTATTGATCTGCAACTTCAAGACATTTGTTTATAGTTGCAGGAGTAGTTCCCCAATCTTCATGTAACTTAAGTCCAATTGCTCCAGCATCAATCTGTTCGATTAATGGTTGTGCCGTTGAACAATTACCTTTCCCCAAAAAACCTAAATTAATTGGGAATTCTTCAGCAGCTTCAAGCATTCGCTTAATATTCCATGGGCCGGGGGTGCAGGTGGTGGCATTGGTTCCATCTGCAGGTCCAGTGCCACCGCCAATTAAAGTTGTTATTCCACTATATAAGGCTGTTTCAATTAATTGAGGACAAATAAAGTGAACATGTGAATCAACACCTCCAGCAGTAACAATTAAGCCTTCACCACTAATTATCTCAGTAGAAGCACCAATAATTAATTGTGGATTAACATTATCCATTATGTCAGGATTGCCGGCTTTGCCAATAGCAATTATTTTGCCATTCTTGATGCCAATATCAGCTTTCACTATGCCCCAATGATCTAATATAATCACATTGGAAATTACTAAATCTGGAGCATCATTAGCTAAAATGGTTGCTGACTGGGCCATTCCATCACGAATGTTTTTACCACCACCAAATTTTACTTCATCACCATAATTGGTATAGTCATGTTCAATTTCAATAAAAAGTTCCGTATCGGCTAATCTTATTTTATCACCTATAGTAGGTCCATACATATGTGCGTAAGTTGTAGCGGGAATTTCATAGCTCATTATTATTCTCATTGGATAAATTAGCAAATTGTTGTTGCTGCATTAAAATAAAAGCTTGTTTGGAGCTATCTGGATTTATAGGTGCATTAACTAAATTATTAAATCCAAATATTTGTTGGTTACCACCAAAGGCTACTAATTGTAATGTTTTAGATTCTCCTGGCTCAAACCGTATGGCGGTACCGGCAGGAATGTTAAGCCGATAGCCTAGGGTTAATTTGCGCTGAAATTGTAAACTTTTATTTACTTCAAAAAAATGAAAATGTGATCCAACTTGAATTGGTCTATCACCAAGATTAGTTACTACAATAGATATTAACTTTTTATTCGAATTGATTAGAATATTACTTTTACTATGAATAATTTCACCTGGAATCATATGTAACTCTTAAATAATAGGATCATGTATTGAAACTAATTTAGTACCATCAGGAAATGTTGCTTCAATTTGAATCTCCTTAATCATCTCTGCAATGCCATCCATGACATCATCGCGACTAAGAATTTTTCGGCCAATACTCATTAGTTCAGCTACACTTTTGCCATCACGAGCCAACTCCATGAGTTCTGAAGAAATAAAGGCAATTGCCTCAGGGTAATTAAGTTTTAGTCCCCGAGCTTTACGTTTGCGAGCAACTTCTCCTGCAGTAAAAAGCATAAGCTTTTCAATTTCTCTGGGAGTTAAATGCATAAAATTTTCCTGAAAATTAGCGCATAAAATATGAATTTAGTAACTTTTTTAAATGATCCATTTTATTATGATTGTATTATACACTATTGTGTTAATTTATAG
>JAPJMP010000071.1 GCA_026461645.1 Burkholderiales bacterium | reverse complement strand
TATTCTTTATTGGACTCGCTTCATGCTCACCTTTTGGGTGAATGTTATTTTTTGGCATAATCATCTTGCAACCATTGAAAATAAAATATTTTACACAATTTTATGCATCATTAACTGCTTTTTTTAGGATTAACTTATACTGCCTTTAATGAAAAATCGTTGCGTACAATTCGGACAGTTTATGATAGTGATTTAGAGTTTTGGATATTGCATAGATTGATTCCTAAACTTAGGTTACGTTTTAAATGGCATTACGAATATCAGCAACACAAACTGGAGCAAATTAATACGTTATCTGTAGGTGATGTCGTAACATGGATTGAAGGTTATGATTGCACATTGCATCAATTTGCAAAAGTAGTGAAAAAAACTGACAAGTCTGTAATTTACCAAAGATATGCTTATCGAGGTATGAATTGCAATTCTAAACTAGAAGACCTTACGCTGACAAATAATTTTTTTACTAAACGAAATTTATGTGCGTACACCAATCTTTATAACCCTAATCATAATTATGAAAATAATAGCGATTAGGATTCAATAATTTACAACTGGGCTGAAAGATTCAGCCTAATGGTTGTATCTTTTATCCCATATTTTATCTAATTTTAAGGAGATTATAATGGGAGAATACACACGTAGAAAATCTGATAATGTTGAGATTAAAATCGGTACATGTGAATCAATGTATTATTTACGCTGGGATAATCGTAAAGATGTATACAATAATTATAATGTGTTATCTGATACTGATCTTAGATACAGAATCCCGTTTCCAGACGAAGATAATGTGCCTATTGGTGAGTATACGGAGTATGATCGTTCTGTTGAGTTAATAAATTATAAACCACCAGTAGGTTTAGATGTAGGCGTAATTATTCATAAAAATCATAGGTGTTCTAATGTCAAAATACCCTGTTATCATGGTAAACAGCTTGAATTGGAATCCAATGCTCAAAATAATTTCAAACCCATATTCTATTTAGTTGCTATAAAACATAGTGTAGTACGTAACGGGTTGTATCCAGTCATTCAGTGTGGTTGGTGCAATAATATGTATACTATTTTTGATTGGGACTGTGTGTTAGATGCAATTATTGATGAGGTATTGCGTGAAAGATTGATCAATTATAAAAATATTGAAATTATTAGCATGGATAGTCTATGTGATTATAATAAATCTATTTGATAATTGTAAAGTCTTTTATTTAAAAAATAGTCCAAAAGTAGTGTCATTTTTGGACTAAACTCTATTTTAAAACTACCTATATGGTAGTCAGGCTGAAAAATAGCCTATTTTGTATTTTTAACCATCAGGAGTAGTTTTAACTACTCTCTGAGTGGTTATGCTACTCCTATTTCTAGGAGTATTTAATATGAAACGTTTAACAATCATTGGAAACATTGGTATGGATTCAATAGTTAAAGAGTCACAAGATGGCAATCAATTTGTAGTATCTTCTGTAGCCGTAAAAATCGGTACAAAAGATAATCCTAAAATTGAATGGATTGAGCTTATTTTTAATGATAAGTTTGTGGATTTTGCAAGTAATTATATTGTTAAAGGTACAAAGGTATTTATTGAGGGATTCCCATCTATTAATTCATACCCAAGTAAGACAGGCGAAATAATTGCAAAACAACGTATTTATGTTGAAAAAGTTGAATTGTTATCTAAAAGTCTAAGAACATCTGATCACAGTGATTCAGATTCTTTAGATGAAATAGCAAGCAATGATGAGGCAAATGTAATTACTATGCCTAATTTTTAAACCATATTCTGGAGATATATTATGTATCAAAATGGATTATGGCTTATATGCTTATGGCTATTACTTTGTGTGGTTTTTGCATTTGTAGGCTATATAATTGCTATCATGTTTGATAAGTATCATTTTGCAAATAAATGTTTAATGCTAACGTATACTGGCGGATCAATCTGTTTGGGATATATTAGTTTATTAATGTTTGCTGATGCAATTTTTTGGCTTGTTCAACATGGCTATTTAGTAGTATAAATCTAGTAAGGCATCTTTTATAGAAGAGCCTTACTTTCTGACACGCTAGAATATTTTAACATTATCCACAGATTTTGTGAACAAGATGTTAATATGCCTGACATTATAATTTTCCCTGCAAACAGATATATCATGTTGATAATACGTCATTATTTTCTAATAAGTTTTCTGCATGAGGTAATTCTAAAGATTTTATACTAGCAATTGCATTCCCAGCAATACCTTTTATAGAGCTATGCATATTAATAGTATTATCAATCACTTTTTCAATTTGTTTTTCTCGCTGTTTCCATATTCTTGCCATTGCACGCTTCTCACTATCTAGATCAACCTGAAGTTGCGTAAACCCCTCAACAATTGCCTCTACTTGCATCCTAAACTCATTACTGGTTAGGTATTGATATAATAAGTCCATTTTATCCGCTTTATTTTCTTGTGAACGCATAGCTAAATGGATTTTAATCACTTGTTCACGTAGCACCGATGCAAGCCCTTTGAATTCTTCATAGCTACAAATCCATATGCCTTCCACTAAACAAAGGCGTTCTACCCCCTTAGGGTAAGTGTCGGTAATTAATACCCCTATATCTGCACTTTTTTCTCGCATGTCAGCCTTAAATTTTTCAATCCATTGGTTAGAAAAGTCTTTGGTACGTTTACTTTCATAATAAATTTTACCGCAGTTTTGTATTTCACGAGTATGCACTATTTGCATACAATCAGCCCCACGTTGACCTTTTTTAATTTCTTCTATACTATCAAATGGAAACTTTTCAAGTAGCCATTCTTCAATCGCAAGCTCTTGAACTTCACCTTGTAGTTGCATTGAGCCTTGTTCTGCTTTACGTTGTGCTTCTTGGAGTTGATTGCGGAGCATATTAAGTTGCTCTTCTTTTTCACGCATCTTTAACTCACTAGCCTCTGATATTTGTTTTTGTATTTTTTCTCGTTCTTGGCGTAGTTGTTGGTTAAAATTTTGTTCGGCTTGAGCTGTTATATTTGATTGTAACTCGTCCTTTTCCCGTTTTAATCGCTCAATTTCAGCCTTTGATTGATTAAGTTCTTGGACTTGTTGCGATTTTACATTTAATTCATTTTGCAAAGATTTTACTACGTCAGCTTGTTCATAATTAATCTGCTCACGTAGTTTAGCTTCAAGTTTGATTTTTTCAGCGGTAACTTGCTCACGTGTTGCTTTTTCGATTTGGGCAGTAATATGCTCTTGTTGCTCTGCCAAAGATTGTTTGACTTGTTCAATTTTTACCAGTTCCGCATCATATTTATGTTTCTCTTTAACAAGCTCTGTGGCATATTTTTTCTTTATTTCATCTTCTAGTTGATGCGATAATACTTCATTCACATCAATTGATGTGCCACATTGCGGACAATTTATTGTAGAGTTGTTTTTCATTTGTTATTCCATTTTAATATAATAGATGTTATTGATTACTAGGCTTCCAATATGGTATAGTATCAATACTATTTTTTTCATCAGAAAAAAGATCTTGATTCTGTTCAATTGGATCAAATATAATCCCAACACTATACTTTGCTCTAGTTATTGCAACATAAAATTTGGCACGGATAATTGGTTTTAACTCGTGATTGGAGTTATTTAACCACTCTGAAAACGCTTGAGTCGGATATATCAACACTCGGTCAAATGTCATCCCTTTTGATTCTCCAAAATTAACTGCTTTATATGTATCATTAATTAGCCCGACTGATTTGTTGAATCGTAACTGTATAGGTTTATAATAAGACAGGTATTCTGGAACATCTTTTGTTTTAATATAAAAAACCCCATCGTGATCAGTAATTTCTTTTTGTAAAGATTCGGTTGCGATAAATTCTGGGTATAATTTTGATGCAAAATTACTAATAATTAGATTATTGCGATATGATAATTTAAGTGTTTCGTCATCAATGCAACATTGGGTGTTTTTACATTCTTTCGCTAGGAATTCTTGTATTCTGCCCCACCTATATTTTTTATACCTACTTTCATTATGTGTTAAATAAGTAGTTTGACGTGGGTCTCCTACCAAAATAATATTAGAAGAAGTTTTAAAAAATAATTTTAATAAATCCAAATCATAGCCTGCTAAATCTTGAACTTCATCTATAAAAATATGTGTGTAGATACGGCTAATTCGGTCTATTACTGCATTTCTAGTTTTTTCATTACACCTTATAACAAATTTTGATAATTTATCTGAATATATTTTATATGAATCAGTTATTACATAATGCTGTTCAAGTTCCGTATCTTCCTTATATTGAATTTTTTTACCATTCTTATCTGTGTATCTTATCCCAGACTTTTCATTCACTAGTAGCATATTATTAATACGCTTTTTTGGAAGAAGTACATTTTGATATGGTCTAACCCCATGCTGTAATAAGAATGAAAACCATGTTTGGATAGTTACATGTGGTGGAATACATTTATTTAATTCAATAAACTTTTTGCGAATTTCTTGTTCATTTGTTTGCGTATATGTTGTGATCAATATATTACTATTTTTTGAGTTTAGGGATTCTTTCACGATAAAGGTGGTTTTGCCAGCACCAGCTGCAGCAATAATGAGACGATTATTGCTTATCATTTTCAATGGCTTGCATAATATAATCTGGAAAGAATACAACCTCTGTTGTTTCAAATATTTTTAATGCACATTCTGTTTTCTTTGATTTCATGTGTTGATGCATCTCGCTAATGCTTTTGCACTTTGTGCCAAAAATATTATTAAATTTTTCTAAATTATTCATATTGGCTTTAATTATATTCGGTTCTAGAGTGTTACAATTAAATCGCTTCTTCTCTTTCCCAATGGTTAGGTTACAGGTATTTTCTTTTGTATCGTAGCAAATTGTAATATTATCTTTTTTATTCTTGCCCAAATAGTCACTGTATTTCTTATTAATTTTATTTTCAATATCTCCATCATTATCTGTGACTACAGCTACACTAGTTTTAAGCTGTTTTGCAATTTCTAAAAATCTTAAAAATGTAGTACCTACAGAAATAATGTCAATACCATCTTGTATTGGTAGACGATTATTATTTTGAACCATGTAAGCTTTTTGAACAATTAACTCATCACAATCACCCTCTACTAAAATTGCTTTCTTACATAATAACAATCTTAGCGTATCATAGCCAGGTAATTTTGCAAAGAAATTCTTAGTTTCGTCGCTTATAGAATTAAAATTTAGGAATTGATTTTTATTCAGTAATACCAAGTGTTTCAATCCCAATTTATTAGCAATAAAGCTACTGTGCGTGGATATAATTACTTGTCTATTCTCACATTGTTGATTTATACTACAAATAAATTCATTTAATTTAGAATGCGAAAGGTGATTTTCGGGTTCTTCTATAAGCATCACACTCGCTTTCTTTGTTTTTTCATGGCTCAGTGCTAATTTTGTTTTAATGAGACATTGCTCTCCTTTACCAATAAAGTGAAATGGAATATTATCTAAATAAGCTATTAAATTATTTTGCCAACCATTTTTAGTTACCATTTCTATCGACAATTTAATATTTTTATTTGATATATCTGCACTATTAATGACTTTTTCATTGATTTTGGCGATTGACTCATCTTGCATAAAACTTTGTAACATTTTTCTATGAGCCTGAGAAATACAAATAACATCATCGTCAATTAAGCTATTCTGTATAATTCTAGAGATATAGATATCTGAACCATTATAATGGCGCATATTGGATGAGTCAATCATTGCAGCTTTTATTGGAATAGATCGTGAAGTAATATTATCATATGCAAATGATCTCCAAAAAATATCATAGTATTCAATTGGTAGCGTTTTTATCTCTTCCTCAGAATTAATTAATATTTGATACTCATTTTTGTATTTCTCTTCATCAAATGCTATTTTAAATGAAATTCCACAGGATTGCTCTTTATTGCTATTAATACTACCCTCAAATATAGCTAATCCAGTACCCTCTAAGTATAATTCAATTAAAATTTCTGGTAATGAACATTCTTTATCCTCTTTTATATTGTTAAAATACTCCGTTAATATTTCATAATTGAAAATGTATTGCGAAAGTTCATTTTTCAATGCCTTTCCATGAAACATGCCAGTCAATGCTAAATTAATTGCTTCTAATATTGTAGACTTACCAGCCTCATTATCACCTACAAGGATAGTTATACCATCATTTAGGTCTAATGTAAATTCTCCATTAAAGCATTTAAAGTTTATAATCTTTATTTTTTTTATTTTCATATACTGTATTCAATCTTTGCTAATATTTTCATGCATTATATTTGTATTGCATATTTACAGATATACATGTTTACTAAATTGCTACATTTGCTACAACGCTACTATTTTTTAAGTGCAAGTTCTTTAAGAAACTTATTTTCATAATAATACCCGACAATATCCTCAATCATCGTTGATAGCAATTCATCTTGCTTAACAGGTTTATCAAAATGATAGTGCGATGCCATTGTGCTTAAATCTCGTAATACATGACTTTTAAATGTAATTTTACGAGTTATGGCATCTTTGACTGGAGTATTAGTAGGAGTTACGTTAATTTCATTTTTTGCATGTTCCATAGTTTTTCACCTTTTTAAGAAGAAAGTTAGTTAATGATTGCTTTAAGTATATTTTTGTATTTTTTATTAGGGATGCAATTACAATTTTAAAACTTGAACTTCTCACAGTTTAGTCAAATAGATAGTAAAATTCTTAAATAAATCTATACCAGCATAAAGTTGATGATTATAAAAACTATATCATAAGTTGGTAAATTGTATTTTTTAAATATTCACTAAACAGTAACACATATTCAT
>JAPJMP010000070.1 GCA_026461645.1 Burkholderiales bacterium | reverse complement strand
AATTAAAACAGTATATTTATAAGGTTATGTAATTTTGCTCAAAACAGCTGAGGTTATTCCTGAACAATTAATTAAGCAAACACCACAAATATTATGGTTTTTACAAACTAGTTATGTGGCAATTATTTTATTGGCTAATTGGTTTGATATTCGTTTAATTCGAATTGGCCCAATTGATACTGACGCAGGAGTCCTTATTTTTCCTCTAACCTTTATTTTATCTGATTTAATTACTGAAGTTTATGGTTATAAATTTGCGCGTAGAGCAATTTGGGCAGGTTTTCTATTTAATTTTATATTTATGCTTTTTGGGCAAATTGTGGTGCATTTACCAAGTCCCAATTTTGCCTTAATTTCTAATGCTAAATTTGATGAATTAATTGGATTTAATATAAGAATTGTTATTGCTTCAATGGTTGCATACTTAATGGGGGAACCGTTAAACTCATTTATTATGGCTAAAATGAAAATATTAACTCAAGGTAAAAAAGTTTATTTACGCTTTGTGCTGTCGACATTAGTAGCCTCTTTTTTTGATAGTATGATTTTTGTTGCTATTGCATTTTATTCCATAATGTCTTTATTTAATTTGATTAAATTTAGTTTAACTTTGTGGCTGATAAAAGTTGCTGTTGAAATTTTAGGGTTGCCTTTTTCCTTAATTTTTACGCAAAAGTTAAAACGATTAGAGCGACTAGATATGTATGACGTTGGAACTAAATTTACTATCTTTAGTTTGGAGTCAACTTATGAAAAAAATAATAATAGATATAAACAAATTGATTAAGAAAGAATAAGCATGCAGGATTTAGATATTGTTATATTAGCTGCTGGGTTAGGCAAAAGAATGAATTCTTCCTTACCTAAAGTATTGCATAAAATTGGCGATAAAGCGATGTTAAGCCATGTTGTTAGTACTGCGCTGAAATTAAACCCAAGTAAAATTATTATTGTTTATGGTTTTAATGGCGACAAAGTTAAGCAAGAAATCGAGCAAGATTTTCCGCAGAATAATTTTTTGTGGGCACCTCAGGCCCAACAATTGGGCACAGGAGATGCGGTTAAAAGTGCGCTTAATTATATTTCGAAGCAGGGGAAAACATTATTACTTTATGGTGATGTGCCATTAATTGATCAGGAATCGTTAACTACAATGATTAATAAATTTGATAATAATGTAGTGATGTTAGTAGCTAAAGTTGACGATCCTAGTGGCTATGGAAGAGTAGTGCGTAATGAAGAAGGAATGATTGTTAAAATAGTTGAAGAAAAAGATGCGAAGCAAAGTGAGAAGTTTATAAATGAAATCAATACTGGATTTTATATTTTTCCAAATGTCTTTTTACCTCAATGGCTCGCTAAATTATCGAATAATAATCAACAACATGAATATTATGTAACTGATTTAATTGCGATGGCAAGTGCTGCTGAAATTGACATTGATTATGTCGAAGCTAAATACAAATATAATATTTTGGGTGTGAATAATAAAGAGCAATTAGAATATTTAGAGCGAAGACACCAGATTGAATTAGTCAAAAAACTGTTTGCTAATGGTGTGACAATAAAAGATAAAAATCGTATTGATATTCGGGGTGAGGTTAATACCGGAAGTGATTGTATTTTAGATGTTAATTGTATTTTGGAAGGAACCGTTACTTTAGGTAATAACGTTGTAATCGGTGCCAATAGCATTATTAAAAACAGTATTATTGGCGATGATGTAGTAGTTAAGCCGTTTAGTATTATTGAAGATGCAATAATAGCTAAACAATGTACTATTGGACCATTTGCGCGTTTAAGACCAGGAGCGAATTTAGCCGAGAATGTACATGTTGGTAATTTTGTTGAAATAAAGAAATCACAGGTTGGTAGTGGTAGTAAAATTAATCATTTAACCTATGTTGGTGATGCACAAGTTGGTAGTAAAGTTAATGTAGGTGCAGGTACAGTAACCTGTAATTATGATGGTGAAAATAAACATGTAACTGTAATTGAAGATAATGTGTTTGTGGGCTCTGGTACTATGTTAGTTGCTCCAGTAACAGTTGGTAGTGGTGGTATAATTGGTGCGGGTTCAACTATAACTAAAAATACTCCGGCAAATGAACTCACCATTGCGCGGGCTAAGCAATTAACAATTATTGGCTGGATTAAAAAAATGCGTAGAATTAATAATTAATAGTTTGATGGTTGAATTAGATGAAAAGTATAAAATTAGTGATTTTATTATTAGCCAGTATTTCTATTGCATCGGCCCTAAATCCTAAGCCAGCTAGAATTACTACTAAAATTTATTCTACTACTGCTGTACCAGTTTATTTGGGTACGATTAGTGCCAGCAATACTAAATCGGGATTGCTCTTAATGCCTGATATTAGAGCTAATCGAATTTTAAAACCAGGAGCACATGGATTTCATTTACATTTAAACCAGTCTTGTGGTGACGGTGGAGCTGCTGCTGGTGGCCATTATGACCCGCACAATACGAAAAGTCATAAAGGGCCATATGGTAACGGTCACTTAGGAGATTTACCAGTATTATATGCTAATGCTGATGGTTCGATTACCCATCAAGTTATAGCGCCACATTTAAAGCTGTCAGATATAAAGATGCATGCCTTAATGTTACATGCCAATGGCGACAATTATAGTGATAATCCATTACCCAATGGTGGTGGTGGCGGAAGAGTAGCTTGTGGAGTAGTGCAAGAATAATTAAATAATCAGGCAAAATTGTCGTATTATTTTAATTGAATGCAGATAAAAGTGGTAAAATGTAGTATTAATTTTTTAAAAAGTAAATAGCTAATGAAAATTAAACCAGTATTGACTTTATTAACTGCTTTATCTTTAACTAGTTGTGGATTATGGGGGCCTAATTATGTTAAGCCCAATGTTGATACTCCAGAACAATGGAGAAGTAAGGATAAGTTAAGCAAAGCTGATAATGATTCTAATTTTAAAAATGAAGCTTGGTGGCTTAGGTTTAATGACCCAAAATTAGATTTTTTAATGTATCAAGCTTTACTGCATAACAATACTATTCAGCAATCAATTGGTAATATTATTCAAGCTCAAGCAAATTTAGAAGCGATTGAATATGGGTGGGTACCGACTTTATCGCTGTCTCCTAGTTATAGTACTTCAGCGGCATTTGCCAATAATTTAAATAGCCAAACATCGAGTGCGACAGTAGGTGGTAATACTGGTTATACTGTAGGTCTAATTCCAAATTATACAATTAACATTTTACAACAGTTAAGAAGCGAAGAATTCGCAAAATCATCATTATTACAAGCAACATATACTAAAAATGCTACACGCTTAGCAGTATTAAGCCAGGTTGCTGGAGGTTATTTTACATTAGTTCAACAAACTTACCTTTTACAACTACAAAAAGATTTGACTAATGATACACTTGCTGCGTATAAGTTAGCTCAAGACCAATATGACAATGGCTATATTTCTTTACTTACATTACAATCTTATTTACAATATTACCAAACAGCTAAAGCGCAACAACCAATAATTGAAAATAATATTATTCAAAGTCAAAATGCAATTCAAGTTTTAATTAATCGTAATCCAGGACCGATTGTCAATGGAGTTAAATTTAATGAAGTTAAAACTGATGGTATAATTCCGGCAAATTTACCCTCAGTAGTGTTGCAGCAACGACCAGATGTAATGGCGGCAGAAGAGCAATTGAAAGCGGCCAATGCTAATATTGGGGTTGCAACTTCAACATTTTTCCCGTCAATTAATTTAACTGGTGGTGTTGGTTCTGCTACTTCGAGCTTGTCTAGTTTATTTGCGCCGACTGATAGTTTTTGGCAAGTAAGAGCGGCAGCAACTTTTCCGTTTAATTTAGCGGCAGTAGCTAAAATTAAAGGGGCTAAGGGTGCTTATTATAGTGCTTATTATAATTATATCAATACAGTTAGAACTGCTTTTCAGCAGGTTGATAATGGATTATCAGCACATCAAAAAATTACAGAAAATTATCAAGAGCAACTGAAGTTTTATGCAAGTAACAAAACTACTTACGATTTAAGTGTTGCTAGTTTTAATAATGGATTATATAATAAGCTGCAAGAGTTGAATGCTAAAGTTCAACTTGATAATGCAGCAATTACTGTGGCTAATTCTAAAATGCAACAATTGCAATCAATTGTTAATTTATATCAAGCTTTAGCTGGTGGGTATAATATTAAAAATACTGAAAGTGCATACTCTTTTGCTGATGCAAGAGATGCAAATTGATAGTTTAAGATGTTAGGATACAAATAAAAAATGTTAGGAATAATTTTACTTGGTGCACCAGGTGCTGGCAAAGGAACGCAGGCTAAATTTATTTGTGAAAAATATAATATTCCACAAATCTCAACCGGAGATATGCTACGTAATGCAATTAAATCAGGTTCCCCTTTAGGCCTTCAGGCTAAAGCTGTTATGGATAGTGGATCCTTAGTCTCAGATGAGATAGTAATTAGATTGGTACAAGAGCGGATTAATCAAGATGATTGTCGTTATGGTTTTTTGTTTGATGGATTTCCGCGCACAATAGCTCAAGCGGATAGTTTGACTCAAGCTGGAATAACTGTAACCACGGTTATTGAAATTGAGGTTCCTTTTCCCGAAATTATTGCCCGCTTATCAGGAAGAAGAGTACATGTGGCATCTGGCAGGACTTATCATGTTTTATATAATCCGCCACTAGAAGAGAATAAGGATGACATAACTCACGAGGAATTAATTCATCGTGACGATGACAAACAAGAAACCGTAATAAAAAGATTGGAAGTATATCGTAAGCAAACAGAACCATTAATAAATTACTATTCCCATAAACCAGAGGTTAAATTTATTCGCATTAATGGTAATCAAGATGTTGAGGCAGTTAAACAACAAATTATTGATTTTATTGCTTAAATTAATTAATTTCACCTAAATATGCTTGTTTTATAGCTGAGGAATTAAGTAATTCAGAACTATTGCCGCTTAAAACTAAATTGCCAGATTTAATTACATAGCCTCGGTTAGAATGTTTTAAAGCCAAGGTGGCGTTTTGTTCAACCAAAATTATTGCAATTTTTGTGGTTTGATTAATCAGGTTAATTACACTAAACAATTCTTTAGTTATTACTGGTGCTAATCCTAAACTTGGTTCATCAAGTAGTAAAATTTGTGGTTTTGCCATTAAGGATCTACCAATAGCGAGCATTTGTTGCTCTCCACCGCTTAAAGTACCAGCATATTGATTCAGTCGCTTTTTTAACAGTGGAAATGTGGTATAAATAAATTCTAATTGTTGGTGATCAATTTTAGATTTAGTATAGGCTCCCATCAATAAATTTTCTTTAACTGTTAGTGATGAAAATACCTGTCTCCCCTCAGGGCATAAAATTATTCCTAATTCAACAATTTTGTGTATTGCGAGCTTGCTAATTTCTTTATCTTGGAAAAATATTTTTCCCTCTAAAGGAGTAATTAAGCCACTAATGGTTTTAAGAATAGTGCTTTTGCCAGCTCCATTTGCCCCAATTAATGAAACAATTTCACCTGGATTAATGGTAAAACTTATATCCATGATTGCCGGGATTTTATTATATCCGGCGGTAATTTTTTGTAATTTAAGCATGCTCATCCCCCATATACGCCGAAATCACTTGTTTATTATTGAGGATTTCAGTTGGACTACCCGAGGCAATTAACTTGCCATGATTTAAAACAAAAACTGTATCGCATAGAGTAGAAATCATATGCATATCATGTTCAATGATTAAAATTGTAATATTTTGTAACTGAATTTGCTTGATTATATGGGTTAATTCAATTTTCTCTGATTCATTCATTCCAGCAGCAGGTTCATCCAAAACTAATAGTTGTGGCTGTGAAATTATTGCGCGAGCAATCTCGACCTTACGTTGTATGCCATAGGCAAGAGTTTTTACTTTAAGCCGCAAGTGTGGTTCTATGTCTAATAGTTTAGCTGCTCGATGTACTTCTCGCCAGCAATGAATTTCATCTTGGCGATAACCTTTCAGATTAAATAAAGCCTGAATAAAATTATGTTTCGAGTAATGATGGTAGCCGGCATAAATATTCTCAGCGACAGTCAGTTCGCTAGATAATCTAATTGTTTGAAATGTACGTCTAATTCCCAATTGGGCAATTTTTTCTGGTGCCATATTAATGATGCTATGGTGAGCAAAGGTTATATTACCTGAACTTGGCTTATATACTCCGGAAATACAATTAAATAGTGTTGTTTTCCCTGAACCATTTGGCCCAATTAAGCCATAAATTTTGTTTGTCTCTAACTCCAAAGAAATATTATCTAAAGCAACTAATGCCGCAAATTGTTTACTTAAATTCTGAATTAGTAATTTTGTCATTTTTGCTGCAAATGCCTTTTTTGAAAAAAGCCAAATTTTGAAGGAAACAAACCATTCGGTCGAATCACCATTAATATTACCATGGCAGCACCAAATACTAATAATCTATACTCGGCATAACTACGAAAAATTTCTGGTAGCACAAACATAACAAAGCTACCGGCAACAACGCCTATTAACGATCCTTGCCCGCCGACAATAACAACCGCAAACAATAAAATTGATTGCTCAATACCAAAAGCCTCAGGGCTTACCGCTCCATATTGTAAAGTATAAATAGCACCAGTAAAGCCAGCTAACATTGTTCCTAAACTAAAGGATAATAATTTATTTAAACTGGGTTTAATTCCAACTGATTTAGCTGCGATATGATCATGGTTTAGATAATAAATTGCCCGACCAAATTTAGAATAATTTAATCGATAAAATAATAGTATCATAACTGACAAAAAAATCAAGGCAATAAAATATATCGCTTTAGCGCCTGTTAAATCAAGTCCGCCAACACTTGGAAAATTAATGGCAAAAATTCCATTTGGACCACCAGTTAAGCCAAATGGATCATTATTAATTATATTTATAAAGATAATATTTAAACCAAGTGAAACCACTAAAAAATAATCTCCACGCAAATGTTTTATGGGGTAAATTATAATTAATCCGATACAATAAGATATTATGCCGCTGGCCATAAAAGCAATAAATAAATTTACATTGTAGGTATTAATTAAGATGGCAAAAGTATAAGCGCCAATACCAAAAAACATTGCATGCCCCATAGCATAAATTCCGGCTTTACCTAAAATTAAATCTTGGGATAAAGATAATGCCGAATAAATTAAAAATGTAGTAATTATTGAAAGCCAGATATTATTGGCTAAAAAAGGAAAGCCAATACTGCAGATTATAAGAGAAATAATGAATATTGATTTATTTACTTGCATTATACTTTCTCAATGTCCTTTTGTCCAAGCAGGCCTCTAGGACGTACAATTAATAGTAAAATAAGTAAAGAATAGGTAATAACATTTGCCCAGATACTAGAAATATATCCTGCGCTTAGAGTTTGTAAGATTCCAATGATTAAACCTCCAAGCATTGCACCAGGAATACTGCCAATACCACCAATAATAGCAGCTATAAATGCTTTTAGACCGTATTCAAACCCCATATTAAAACTAATTGTTTTATAAGTTAAGCCGATTAGAATTCCACCAGCTGATCCTAAGATAGCACCTAAAACAAAAACTAAAACTATTATTTTATTAATGTTTACGCCCATTAATTGAGCAGTTTGATAATCTAAAGATAATGCTTTAATGGCAATACCAGTTCTAGATTTATTAATAAATAAATATAAAATACTCATTACCACAATATTCAAGAATAATATAAATAAATTTAATTCACTAACAACAACACCATTTAAATTAATTGTGCCCTGAAAAAAATTAATATCGGGAAAGACTCTAGGATTTGGCCCCCAAATTAGCATGACTGCATTTTCGATGACCATTCCAGCACCCAGTGCAGAAACGATTAAGCTTAATCGATTAGATCTTCTTAATGGCCGATAAGCAACTATTTCTAGAACAATGGTTACTCCGATGGTAATTATTAAAGCTAAGCTCAGTGCTAAAATAAAACCCAAGGTATGCAGCGCTAAAAATTGAGTGAGCATACTCATTGTAATAAAAATTGCAAAGGTCACAATATGCCCATGCGCAAAATTAATTAATTTGAGTATTCCGTATACTAAACTATAACCTAAAGCAATGAAACCAATTAAACTACCATAAGTTAAAGCATTAATTAATTGCTGCAAAAAAATATTTAACATTAGTGGTAAACAACCTTATATTTTAAGTTAGATTGAATTTGACTAACTTGATAAATATTACCTTCACGTTCACCCTGATTATTTATTGTCATATAGCCTGTTAAACATGGCATATTTCTAATACTACCATGAATATATTTAGCCACTAAAATTGGGTCATTAGTTTTAATGGCCTTCATGGCAGCAAATACTGTGAGTAAGCCATCGGCATTAGTAATTGTCCAAATCGAAGGAATAGGACTATTATATTTCTTTGCATAATCAGCCACAAACTGTTGAGCTTGTTGTGAATCTAACTGTTGTGGTAAGGGCAGTCCAATTAAATAACTGCCTTTGGCTTTTGATCCAGCAATTTTTAGAAATTGTGGATTGTCATTGGAGTTGCCACCAACAAAATCAGCTTTAATTCCAAGGCTTACTTCTTGAGAACGCAAAAGAGCACCTTCAATAAAATAACCAGAGTAATAAATTACGTCAGGATTTAAAGCTTTAATTTTAGTTAAAATAGCGCGAAAATCATTATCCCCAGAAGTGATTTTGCCAGTATATACAATATTACCTTTTAAGGCTTTAATATTATTAATTACAGAAGCACTAAGTCCAGTTGAGAAAGCAGAGAAATCGCCTAAAATCACAATTCTTTTATATTTTTTAATGTTTACAAAATAGTCAGCTGTAAAATTTCCTTCAATATTATCATTGAAAGAGTTTCTAAAATAAGTTGGATAAGCATGTACAATTAAATTATTTGCAGTAGCATCACTGGTTTGAATAACTCCAGCCTTTGCATAAATTGCTTGACTAGCTTCAGTTGCAGTTGACGAATAAGAGCCAATTACAACTTTTGCTCCGGCATCAACTAAAGTTTTAGCACAAATTACTGCATTTTGTGGATTACCTTGATCATCGCAAGTAACAACCTTGAAGGTATCTCCATTAATCCCACCGGCAGCATTAGTTTGCGCAACAAGTAGTTGAATGGCGTTATTAATCCCTTGACCTTCACTGGCAAATGATCCAGTTATTGGCGCCTGAACACCAATAATATAAGTTTGTGCCACTACTAACTTACACATCAGAATAAATAGAGGGAGTAATAATATTCGTTTCATTTAGCTAACCTTTTAATTGATTTAAAAATAATAATAGCCTTATTTTACTAAAAAAAGGCTATTATGGTTTAATTATTTATATGTTCATTGCTAAACATTTGCTTAGCTTATGTTAGCTAAATTAATTTTCTCGTTAAAATACAGGTTTCCACGGCGGATTGTTACCTAAAATATCAGTCCAAACATATCCTAAAGTTGTAACATTATCAATTTCAATAGATAATGCAGTTTGAATATCATTGTATGCTGGTTTATCATCATCAGGTGTAGCATTGCTACAACTAGAACCAGAACCAGGAGAATAAGTATAAGGGCTACATACTCTTGCCAGTAAGCATTTATCATTCATAGCTTTTAACCATTGATTAACTGGTAGTGGAGCAGTAGAATTTATGGCTGGGTCAAGAACGAAATAATGATCATTTACGCCTAAAATTGAAGACACATGGTACCACCAACTTACACTGCCACTTGGTGAGAAACGGGTTTTAACGTTAAGACTGCCAAAAACAAAAATTGTGTCTGGTCTAACTAAATGTTGTTCATCAGCATATATGCCAGCCATTGCCGTTCTGGCATAACAAAAATCACCAGGGAAAAGCCAACTAATGCGACGTGGAAAGTTAGGATAAGCGCTTTCAACTAAAAATCTACTATCCCTAATAGCGGCAAATATCTCTAATAATTGTTTATAGTTTTTAACTTGAGGCACTTTGGAATAATCAATTAAATCTGTTTGGTCTGCAGACAAAATTGGGGAATCTTTGGCAATTGCTACATGATTGAATTTGCCGCTCATATTTACATTATCCAATCTTTGGTAGAATTTATTTAGTGCTTCCTGATAAGAATCCTGACTGTTTCTTTGTTGCGAGTATAAATAGTTATTTACATTGTCATCAGCATAAATATTGCTTCATAACATTAGTGCTAGTACTATACATTGAGTTATTT